>JACZTG010000025.1 GCA_022573815.1 Candidatus Neomarinimicrobiota bacterium | reverse complement strand
GGGATTCAAAACATCAGTGCCGACTGCATTCCGAAACTTATCCGGATAAAGCTATTTATCTTCTTGATGTTTTGAGAAGACCCCTGAAATTACACCGATAGATATTCCTTAACGATGCCTCTTATATCAGGGCAAAGGGGATACTACTAAATGATAAGTGGAGCGAATGCCCTCTTTTCTATAGAGGTATAGACTTGAGAAGTCTCTACATCTCTATTAATAATTGATCTGTGGATATTTCTAACTTGTACGGTTTTCTTTATTATAAACTTCTGTATGATCTGACTCAGACTGATTTTTTCAGATTGTAAAGATCTGTGTGCCTCTTTCGGATCATAATAAATAGGCAACAGGAATAGCACCAAAGGAATAATTATCCCGTATAATGCCAATCTTTCCAGCAATTTCACAGGTCCCAGGCTGTCATAATAAAAGAAATTACATATTGAACGATAATGTCTCATGTTTCTTACTTCCCCTTTCCGTTCAGGAGATTACTATGTTACTTAAAGTGAGTAACATCAAGTTAGCGGGTTTCAACTTGGAGTCAAGAGATTTGTGCAATATTTAGCTGATTCTTATTTAAAGTATTTTAGTGTATTATTTTCGTATTGCTCATTATTCCATCCCGAACACTTTAAAAAGAAATCCGTAAATATCAGACTGCTCATCAATAATTTTTGAGGTGGGTTTGCCGGCTCCATGACCTGCCTTTTTCTCTATCCTTATGAGAATGGGATTGCCGCCCTCATCCGCTGCTGCTTGCAATGTGGCAACAAATTTCTTGGAATGTGTCGGTACGACTCTGTCGTCCGTATCGGCTGTAGTAACAATTATCGGAGGATAGACCGTACCTTTCTTTACATTATGCAATGGCGAATACTCATAAAGAAATTTAAAATGCTCGGGGTTTTCCACAGCGTTGCCATATTCTCCCGTCCAATATCGCCCTACAGTCCACATTTGATAGCGAAGCATATCCGCCACAGGTACCTGACAGACAACAGCTCCGAACAGCGTCGGTTCTTGAAGCATAACCGCTGCCACAAGCAGACCGCCGTTACTTCCGCCCTGAATCGCCAGCCTGGATGAGTTAGTATAACCATCGCTGATCAGCCATCTTCCCACGGCGATAAAATCGTCAAATACGTTTTGTTTTTTCTCCAGCATTCCGGCTTTATGCCATTCCTCTCCGTATTCGCCTCCGCCACGCAATACCGCATAAGCATATACACCACCATTCTCCAACCATAAGATTTTTGATGTACTGAAAACCGGAGTTTTATTTACGTTGAAACCTCCATACGCATACAACAGAGTCGGGTTGTTCCCATTTTTAACCAATCCTTTTTTATGCGTCAGAAACAGGGGTATAAGCGTTCCATCTTTTGATTTAACGAATACCTGCTTCGTTAAATACTCGTCCTGATTAAAGTTGACTTCAGGTTCTAAAAATTCTTCGAACGACTCATTTGAAAAATCATATCTGTATATTGTTTTCGGAAAAAGAAATGATTCGAACGAAAGGAACAGTTCGCTGTCAAATTGTTTTGCGTTGATGATTTTAACGCTTCCCGCCGTAGGCAGCTCCAGATTTTTAAGATAGTTTCCTTCGATGTCAAAAATCTTCAAAAGTGCATGAGCGTCGCGCATATATGAAACAACAAATTTATTGTCCACTAAAACTGAGAAATTTATCACATCCGCCTCTTCAGGAATCAGTGTTTTCCAGTTTTCCGGCTCGGGATTATTTAAATCGACAGCAATAATTTTACTTTTAGGCGCATCTTTGTTCGTCTGAATATAGAGCGTATTGCCAACACTGTTTATCGGATTATACTCTGCATCTGCTTTATCGAACAATTTTATAAAGTCGCCATCCGAGTCCATCTCCCGGTAATAGATACGATTATTGCTTGCCGAACCGTGCCATACCCATAGCATAAGATACTTTCCGTCATCCGTGCTAAATGGGTTAAATCCATATTCAGGCTTATCAGGCCGTTCGTAAATCAATTCATCATTGTTTTGTGAAGTTCCTAATTTGTGATAATATACTTTGGAGTTATAGCTCTCTTGCCCCGGTTCTACAGTGGCGGGGTCAGGAAATCTATTATAATAAAATCCGTCGTTGTTGGAATTCCAGGCTATTCCGGTAAATTTAGAGTATTTCAGTACTTCGTCAAAATCTACTCCTTCGTCGATTTTCCTTATTGAAATTTCCTGCCAGTCACTACCGCTTCTTGATACTCCGTATGCAAGATACTTTCCGTTTGGACTGTAATGCTCAGATGACAGCGCCGCTGTCCCGTCCTCACTTAGCTTGTTCGGGTCAAGCACAATTTTAGTTTCACCATTTAAAGTCTCTCGAAAATATATTACAGCCTGATTCTGGAGTCCGTCATTTTTAGAGTAGAAATATCTGCCGCCTACCTTTTGGGGAACTCCAAATTTTGTATAATTAAAAAGCTCTGAATATCTTGCTTTAAGTTTCAGTTTAGCGGGGCTTGAATCAATAAAATCTCGTGTAATCGCGTTTTCTGCATCTACCCAGGCTATCACCTCTGCATCCTCGGAATCACCCATCCAATCATATGGGTCCGGGACAGGTGTTCCGTGAAAGTCATCTATTGTGTCTGACATCCTTGCCACAGGATAGACGATTTTATTTTTGCTGCCGGAGCTTTCATCGGATACGGTTTTCGCTGTGCATCCGATTAATAACGCAAGAGAACTGAATAAAATGGGGAAAAGAATTTTATACTTTGAAGTAATCTTTTTGATCTTGCCTGTTTTCATTATCAAACCTTTTTAATTTATTGTTGGCATAAATTTAATTCAAACCCTGATCTAATCAAGCGTTAAATGCGTTCAGAGATGATGACTATTTAAGCTGCAAGCAGCCGTTCGCCCTTTCCATCCTTATTTTATAATAGGCAATGCTCGAACAGGTTGCCCCGTGCCTTCTCAGAAGCAATTTATCAAAAGATCTCGATATAGTGAATTTCAGATAATAGCATACTGTGCTATGACTGACGTTTATAAACAGTATTTGGACTTTAAGCCCGGCACAACCTTTGAAGTAAGGTTACGATATAGGGGAGTTATTTATGCGCTATAGGATCCGGGTTTCCATCTGGATCCTCTTTTGCATTTCCATCGCTGTTTATACTGCCCAACAGAAGTAAACCTGCAACATGAGGAGCAGACATTGATGTACCGCTAAAGGTCGTTGTACCCCCTCCTTTCTTAGTCGAAAGTACAGAAACCCCAGGTGCAGCCCAATCTATCGGTGGGTTTCCCCAGTTACTGAAAGAGGCATAAATATCTGAGCTGTTTATTGCGGAGATAGTGTAAACATTGGCATGATTAACTCTCGCCGGAGAAAAGTTGTTCGCATCGGCGTCACTATTACCGGCCGCAAGTGAAAATTGTACCCCTAAGCCTGCCGCATTCAATATCGCTGAATCCAAAGCCTCAGAAGGAGGCCCGCCTAAACTCAGGTTCGCAACATCACCAACTTCAGCGGCTCCAGCTACATAATCAACTCCTGCGATAACCCATGAATAAAATCCTGAGCCTGAGTTGTTCAAAACCCGAACTGCTACTACACTGGCTCCTGCCGCTACGCCTACTACGTCAATATCATTATCAATTGCGGCTACGGTCCCGGCAACATGAGTTCCGTGCCCATGCCCGTCATTCGGCGAGTCTTTGCCCCTTGTAACAAAATTTACGCTTCGTTCGACGTCAACATTTAGATCTTCATGCTTAAGATCGATACCGGTATCTATAATCCATGCGGTCTTACCAATACCGCTACTTGCTCCGCCGACACGTGTTATTCCCCACGGTGTCTGTTGCGGTTCCGGGCTGTCGTCCTCCTTTGGCGGTTTGCCCTTATCAGCTGGTTTGCCGAGGGAGATAACCCTATCCTGTTCCACTATGGCGATCCTTGGATCTAATCTTAGTTTATCGGCAGCATTTTTTGATAGAGTTGCTGTAAATCCTGATATGGCATACGAATAAATCCTGCCAAGTAATTCAGATGATAATCCATTATCGGCAAGGATATTCTTTGCGAGTGATGTCATCTCTAACGTTGACTTTCCAAGCGCAACGTCTTTCTTGTTCATAACGATAATGTATTGACCTTCAACAGGAGTTCCACTTGGGAGTATTTGTTCTGTAGCTTCAACGTTTTCAGTAGTCGGTTCGGAAGGTTCAGAACTATATTCGCATCCCACTGTTACTAACAAGATTAAAAGAACGAAGAAAAGGAATCGATTAAGCATAGCTATTACTCCATTGTAAAGAATGTATCACAAAATTTAATAAATTGATCTAATCTTTGATTCGGCACTTAAATACTCCCTTAGATTACCTATTTCGTCATAATATAAACATTATTTGACACATGTCAAGATTATAAGCTCAATATTTCCGCAATATATGCGCATTAAGAATATATCTTAAGGGCGCTAAAAAAAACACTTTTTAAGACTTTATTACATATTGCGACAAATATAATAGGAGTTATCTAAACTTAGTGTTTACAGTTTTTCAATTCTGATTATTTCGATTATACGACCTTGCATACAAATAGAAGCCATATCGGTTCTTTCTATGAAAGTAAATTTTACTTTTAGACCTTTTGATTTAAATTCTTCATCCAAATTAATTGGTTCATACTTAATACCTTCTTCACTGACTATGAGCCAGCAAAACCCAAGGCTGACCGTCCCCTTCTCTCCCCAATTTTTCTCCTCTTTAGTTATTTTGGAACAGCTTATGAGCAGTGCGAAGCTAATAACTATAATGACAAGTTTACTTTTCATATCTCTGCTTTATTTAAATCTGTACCTCACTCCAACAATGCATTCTTGGCATCTGCCATTTAACTGCTACTGAAATCCAAGTAGAGTTACTTCAATTTGTAGTTTTACAAAAGAGTAAACAAATAGTTTCCAAAGAGTTTATGGATCCTATCTCTGTTCCGTGCTACTATTCTGTAAACCCATTCCCAGATAGGATTAAAAACGCGGGTGTGATTGTAAATCCAGCTTAATACTCTCAGCGGCGACCTGGAATGTTCTATCACCTTGAAAGCTGCGGAAGCGCCGCCGTAAACCCTGCCTTCAGGATATATTAATTTGATTTCTTTTTTGAATTCTTCGATGGAAGTATCTCCGTAATTATCGGGGAGTTCACTGTACGGGACAAAAGTAATCTGCTTTTCGGTCTTTTCGTACCATTTCGATGCCAATCTTCTGCAAAAACCGCATTTGCCGTCAAAAACGAGCAGCGGTTTTTGTTGAGATTCAATTAAATTAGGCAATGTCAATTTTGATTTCAGCTTATTGTTTTCGAAGTTATCACCGTAATCAGATCAATTCGTATTCGCCAGTTGACTTACGGTCAATTCAAGCTCACTTTGAAATACCTGCCCTCATAGTATGACAAGAACATTTGAATAACCATCGGATGTTCTATCTTTTTACCCGTAAGGTCGAGTTCGAGATTGTCTTCGGCTACGTAAGTCTCGCCGCCGCCGTCAACGAGGACATTATACCACGGTTGGCTTCGGTCCGGCTGAGTCTTATTGCGGTAATACCATTCGTCATCCGCTTTACATGATCCATCGGAGTGAAATATAACGCCGTAATAATCATACCGTTTATGATGGACTACGTGTCCTATTTGAAATTTATTCGCCATCGATATTTGCTACAATCATAAAAATATATTAAGCTTCTTTTAAAGCAGTTGTGAGCTCTGTTGCCATCTTCTTCGCGTCGCCGAAAAGCATCAGACAATTATCCGCCGCGAAGAGAGGATTTGCAATTCCGGCGAATCCCGGACTCAGGCTCCGCTTTATGATTACAACCGTCTGAGCTTCGTCCACATTAAGAATCGGCATGCCTGAAATGGGAATTGTTTTGTCAGATTCTCTTGCAAGAGGATTGACAACGTCATTGGCTCCGATCACCAAAACCACATCTGTTTGACGAAATGTGGGGTTTATTTCATCCATATCTTTGAGCTTTTCGTAAGGGATATTCGCTTCCGCTAAAAGAACATTCATATGTCCGGGCATTCGTCCTGCAACGGGATGAATGGCAAACTCAACTTCCACACCTCTGGATTCAAGCAAATTTGCTAAATCCTGTACGGCATATTGAGCCTGTGAAACTGCCATTCCATATCCGGGAGCAATAACCACCCGCCGGGCGCCTTCTAATACCATTGCCACTTCCTCAGGTGATGCGGATTTTACTTTACCGGCATAGATGTCATCCTTTTCTTCTTCCGTAACAGCTACCGCTCCCACGCCGGCAAAAATAACATTGGCAAGGGAACGATTCATTGCTTTACACATGAGCGCGGTCAGTATAAATCCGGCAGCTCCAACAAGCGAACCCGCAATAATCAGCACACTGTTGTTAAGTACCCAACCGTGACCGGCGGCAGCCAACCCTGAATAAGCATTAAGCAATGAAATTACTACAGGCATATCCGCTCCTCCGATGGGAATTACCAAAAGAACTCCGAGAACCGAAGCAACTCCCACCAATATCCAAAATGGCATTGAAATAGAAGGATCGATCACCAGCCAGACGCTAAGAGCAATGCTTATCAAGACCAGCATTATGTTAATCACATGTCTCCCGGGAAGCAAAATCGGTTTTCCTTTGATGATTCCCTGAAGCTTAAAGAAAGCTATCGCACTGCCTGTAAAAGATACGCCGCCGATTAGCGCTGCGGAAACAGCCGCCAAAGAAAATTGCACATCTATAGCCTCAATGAAATTCCCCCCGAGAGCTTCCTCGAATGCCGCTCCCACAGCAAGAGCCGAAGCGCCGCCGCCAAAACCGTTGAAAATTGCCACAACCTGCGGCACGGCTGTCATCGGAGAGCGGTAAGCCATAACAGCGCCGACGAGAGCTCCCACGACTATTCCGGCGATTATTACCTCAAAACTTATGATTCGTCTGTCCAAAAGAGTTACTACTATAGCCAGCAACATTCCGAGCGCGCCGAGGAAATTACCCCGTACCGCTGTTCGGGGATGTGAGAGACCCTTTAAGCCGAGGATGAACAGTACGGCGGCTATAAGATAGAATAATTCTATAAATTCTTTAGACATTATCCTCCTTCCGGTGGAACATTCCCAACATTCGATGTGTCATCAGAAAACCGCCAACCACATTTGCTGTCGCCATAGCCACTGCGATAAATCCCAAAACCGTAGTAAAAGTTGTCAGCTGCATTCCTGATGTCACCAACGTGCCCACTAATGTTATTCCGGAAATAGCGTTCGCTCCCGACATTAGTGGTGTGTGTAAGAGAGGCGGCACTTTGGTAATTACTTCAAACCCTACAAATAGAGCTAACACGAAAATCGTCAATGCAGCTACGAAAACTTCCATTAGGAATTACTCCTTTCATCTTTTGATTGTGATTCCGACATACCAAGAAGCTCTTTCACGCGCGGATTAACCACCTCGCCCCTGTACGTAAGCAGAGTATCCCTGATAATTTCGTCATCCATATTTATGTTGAGTCCGCCGTTTTCCACTAAGATATTAAGAAAAGCCGTCAAATTTTTCGCATACATCTGGCTGGCATGGTGAGGAATCGTGGAGGCTAAATTCTCTGTTCCAATTATCTGTACTCCATACGCTTCAATTGTCTCTCCTGATTTTGTGAGTTCGCAGTTGCCGCCACCCTCTGCCGCTAAGTCAACTATTACCGAACCGGTTGACATACCCTTCACCATCTCCTCAGTGATCAAGATCGGCGCTTTTTTACCCGGTATTAAAGCCGTTGTTATCACCACATCGCTTTCCGCTACAACCTGCGTCATCATTTCTCTTTGACGACGGTAAAATTCCTCATCCATAGCTTTTGCGTAACCGCCCGATGTTTCTGATTCTTCCGTATCCAATTCCATTTCCACAAACTTAGCCCCGAGACTCTCTACCTGTTCTTTTACGGCGGGTCGCACGTCATAAGCGCGTATTACAGCTCCAAGACGTTTCGCAGTCGCTATCGCTTGCAGTCCGGCAACTCCCACTCCGACTACAAAAACGTGAGCCGGAGTAATGGTGCCGGCAGCGGTAATCATCATAGGGAATAGTTTATTGAGCGCTTCTGCGGCAAGAAGAACAGATTTATAACCCGCGATTGAAGCCATTGAGCTTAACACATCCATCGGTTGCGCGCGGGCAATCCGCGGAAGTAACTCAAGAGCAAAAGCGTCAACTCCGATTGCCGCAAGTTTCTGCGCATATTCTGGAGACCCCAGCGGATTAAGCAATCCTATAATAATCTGGCCGGAGCGCAGCAAATTAATGCTATCAGAGTCCGCCTCGAGATTGGCGCCTAAACTATTCACACCAAGGAGAACATCAGCAGAGGAAAAAATCCCGGCTCTATCGGAAACCAATTTCGCGCCCTTATTTTCATAATCTGCATCGAGATATCCCGCATTCTCACCGGCTCCCTTTTGCAGATAAACTTCTATTTCGAGTTTGAGCAATGCGGGAATCACCGCCGGTATTAATGCTACGCGTTTTTCATTTGGATATGTTTCGACTGGAACTCCAACGATCATTTAAGCCTCCAATGTAAACTCAGTTTGAAAATATTTTGTCACATTAGTTTTATGTATCGTAATTGTCAGATGTTAAGTATAAGTATTAAATATGAAAATAATGATAAAATATGAGCATTGATTTCATAGAGTATCCCGTGTACCATATTTTTAATCTCCGCCATTCTCAAAACTACTCATTGCTTGCTCAAACGCTTCGATTCTCACGAAGATACAAGAGAATTGTTTGGATTTCACTTATATATTCGCTCAATCCTTATAAGTGATTGCTCTTTTTGGAGAGAAATTCTATATTACTTTTCACGCCGGAGTAAAAATAATAATTACTGCTATTAGATTGGAATTTCTATATGAAAGCATCTGAGTTATTTGTTAAATGCCTTGAAAATGAAGGCGTAGAATATATTTTCGGTATTCCGGGAGAGGAAAATCTCGATATCATGGACTCGCTGCTTTCCTCCCATATCAAATTCATTCAGACGCGTCACGAACAAGGCGCGGCCTTCATGGCCGATGTGTACGGAAGGTTATCCGGTAGAGCCGGAGTCTGCCTCGCAACGCTTGGTCCCGGCGCTCTAAATCTTATGACTGCCGTTGCCGACGCTCAACTTGATAACGCGCCGCTTGTCGCGATTACCGGTCAATCACCTCTAAACTTGATGCACAAAGAATCACATCAATACGTTGACATCGTCGAGATGTTTAGACGCATTACTAAATGGAACACGCAGATAAAATCGGAGACTACAATTTCCGAGGCGGTGAGAAAAGCTTTCAAGGTTGCTCAAACCGAAAAACCCGGCTCAACACATTTGGAGCTGCCTGAAGATTTGGCCTCCGCGCAGGTTGAAGACGTTCCCCTTAAGTGGCAGCAGCCGATCCCGACGGAGCCAAATAAAGAACAGGTAAAAAGAGCCGCCGAAACAATAAGCAACGCTGAATATCCTATCATACTCGCAGGAAACGGTGTTATAAGAAGCGGTTCAACAAATGCGTTACTTGACTTTGCCACAAAATTGAACATTTCAGTTACCGAAACGTTTATGGCGAAAGGCTCAATTCCTAACGATAATCCACTCTCTTTATTCACTATCGGCTTGAAAACGAAAGACTACATCTCATGCGCAATGGATCATGCGGATGTTATAATAGCTGTCGGATACGATATGGTCGAGTACTCGCCTATTCAGTGGAACGAAAAGAGAGATAAAAAAATAGTTCACATACATTTCTCGCCTGCCGAGGTTGATTCTGCATACCCTGTTGAAGTTGGGGTGCTGGGGCATATCGCGTTCTCCTTGAATGCCATCGCCGAAATCGCAAAACCGTCAAAACTGCCCGTGCCAAATCCTCACCGCGAGGTGATGCTGAATGAAATACACGAGTATGACAATGATGATGGGTTCCCTATCAAGCCTCAAAAAATCCTCTCGGATGTTAGAAAATCGCTTCGAGCGGAGGATATTCTTTTATCTGACGTAGGCGCTCATAAGATGTGGATAGCACGGATGTACCCATGTTACGTACCCAATACGACGATAATTTCCAACGGATTAGCGTCAATGGGAATCGCTCTTCCGGGCGCTATCGCCGCAAAACTTTTATATCCCGAAAAGAACGTTATCGCTATATCAGGAGATGGCGGATTTATGATGAATTCACAGGAAATAGAGACCGCAATGAGAATCGGGACTCCATTTGTGAACCTCATATTTAACGACAGCAAATACGGCTTAATCAAGTGGAAACAGGACGCTCAGTTCGGCAGAGAATCGCACATAGATTTCAGTAACCCGGATTTTGTACAATACGCGGAATCTTTTGGAGCGAAGGCGTACCGTGTTGGAGCCGCCGACGAACTTCTTCCGATATTAGAGGAAGCGCTCCGGCAGGATGTAGTGAGCGTTGTGGACTGCCCTGTGGACTATCGGGAAAACATTAAACTAACTGAAGAGCTGGGAGAATTAACTTGCCCATTGTAATTAATGTAAAAATTTTTAATAGTGAAATTATAAAGGAATTGTAATGTCTGATTATCAAAAAATGTTCGTAGCCGGTGAATGGCGGGAATCCGATAAATCGGAGAAAGTGATAAATCCGTATAACGGTGAAACTATCTGCGAGATTGCCGTTGCTCAGGATAAGGATGCGGAAGACGCAACCGCGGCAGCCGTGGAAGTTTTTGAAACGATGAAAAAGATGCCGGGCTATGAACGAAGTGAAATACTTATGAACATAGTCAAGGAAATAGAAAACAGGCGGAAAGAGCTTGTTGAGATAATGGCTGTAGATGCCGGCAGACCGGTAAGAATAGCAGAAGTAGAACTTGATCGTTCGCTCCATACCTTCACTACGGGCGCGGAAGAAGCAAAGCGGATAGGTGGAGAAGTAATTCCTATGGACGTTGTAAAAGCCGGCGTGGGATATTATGCAATGACGAAACGTTTCCCTGTCGGACCGATATTGGGGATTACGCCGTTTAATTTCCCGCTGAATCTGCTTGCGCACAAACTTGCGCCGGCAATTGCTGCCGGATGTACCCTCGTTGTTAAGGCGCCGCCGCAGGCTCCACTCACTGCTCATATTTTAGGTGAAATTACCGAGAGTGCCGGATTACCCAAAGGAGCATTTTCAGTTTTCCACTGTGACGTTTCCACGGCGGAAAAACTTGTGACCGATGAACGGTACAGGATGATCTCCTTTACGGGCAGCCCTAAAGTGGGATGGCATATTAGAAGTATCGCAGGCACAAAAAAAGTGTTGCTGGAGTTAGGGAATAATTCAGCCGCCATAGTGCATAACGATACTGCTTCACTCCAACACGCTGCCGATAGGTGCGCCCTCGGCGGATATGGCGCTGCCGGACAATCTTGTGTATCTGTCCAAAGGATATATGTTCAGGAAAAAGTTCTCGATGAATTCAAAGAGTTGTTTTTCAAATCGATAGCGAATCTTAAAGTCGGAGACCCGCTTGACCCCGACGTCTCTGTCGGTCCGGTGATTGACGAAACATCCGCAGATCGGATCGAGGCGTGGATAAAAGAAGCGACAGAAGGAAATGCGACGATTTTGACCGGAGGCAAGCGCCACGGCTTGATGATTGAGCCGACCCTTTTAATTGACACTACTCCTGAGATGAACGTAAACGCCGGGGAGATATTCGGCCCTGCTGTCACGCTGACCCCTTATTCCGATTTTAAGGATGCGGTTAAGAGAGCAAATAACACTAAATTCGGCTTACAAGCCGGCATTTTCACTCAGGACATTTCCAATATTCTTTATGCATTCGAAAATTTTGATATGGGAGGAGTAGTCGTAAACGATTATCCTACCTTCCGAATCGATCATATGCCGTACGGCGGTTCTAAAGATTCCGGTTTAGGAAGGGAAGGCATCAAGTACGCAATTGACGAAATGACCGAAATAAAACTGCTAATTATAAATAATTCGGTAAATTAATTCAGATGTAAATAGACTCTCTGACTTTGCTCCGCAATTTGCAATAAATCTCAGTAATCCTCCCGATCTTCCGGTTACCTTATTTATTGCTGAGCGAATATATATAATTTACCAAATCCCAGAGCTCCTCATCCATATCTTCAAATGCATCCTGATATGACGGCATCGGCGTTCCGTCTAATCCGCTTACGAGAGTAATATAAATATCCCGCTGCGTATTTCCTCTGCCATAGTTCTTTCCTATTGTAAGATCACGTGGAATAGAAATTTTCCCATAATTATCTCTAAGCTCATCGGCAAACGGACCGTCTCCTCTACCCGATGTGCCGTGACATTTCCAGCAGTCCGCATCTATGAAAAATTGTCTTCCTCTTATTATGCTCTTTCTGGTGACCTGTGGAGGCACTCCCACTTCGATAACTTCCGGAGCTTCTCTTTTAAATTCATCAGAAAAGGTTTTAATATAATGTACCAACAACCAGCGTTTTTCTTCAGGCCATTCTCTCCAGCTCAACATTGAAGTCCCATGAATTCCATTTGTTATACTTTCATATAGATCCCAGTCATCCGGAATACTTCCACTTGGAGTCTGGCGAAACTTATAGACTCCATCCCGGAAATCGCGAGGTGGGGGAAGCATAAATGCCGCTGCCGGTCCATTGCCGCCTCCATTTAATCCGTGACAATACGCGCATGTACGGTCATACAGCGATTTTCCCTTAGCCAGATTTTCCTAAGAATTTTACTGTCCATTGATAATACGCTCAGCGGCACGTCAGCCTCCAAGAACCCTCCTGAAAATTCGAATGGCTGCGCTCCCGTGCATCACTCCGTCTGTATCGTCATCAACGCCCTTTATCCATTGACCGAATATATTAGCGCCTCTTGGAAGATTCAGACTTGCGTCAAGCCCGAAACGGGTAAACTTATCATTTTCCGAATTCAAGTTGGAACCTCCCGAGATATTTTGCTCACCCGTGTAATAGAGCGCTCCGATCCTTAATCGTTCATGCAGGCTCAGCACTCCTTTGAAAAACAAATCTTTCTCAGTATTTGTGTCAATCAGATCATTAGTCCCATTTACATAGGCGATTTCGTAATCAAATCGTGCCTTTATTGAACCGATTCCGCCATATGCCGATACACCGACCTGCCTCCTCGCCAAATTAAATCCCTCCCGCACCGGCTGAATTGAATAGACTAAATAAGGAGACATCTCGCTTGATAATTTGCGTAGTGACACATATGGCGTTTCAAGATGGAAATACCCGACGCGTAGATTAACTTCTCCGCTGTTCTCACCTGTTATGTTAATAAGATTATTATATGCGAGGAAAAACTGATGAAATTCTACTTCAGTATGAGTTTCTATTTCTGAGGACGATTATTTATGCATAGGATGGCTTTAAAATAAAAATCGCTTGACAAGTAAAGCGCAAAGAGTTATAATAGCACTTTACTTAGGTAAAGTGACGAGGAATGAAAAAATTACATAAAAAAGACTTGGAAATATTATACGAAACTATTGTCAGTCTCGATAACGTTCGGGAGTGTGAAGATTTTTTAAGAGACCTTTTAACTAAAACGGAGATTAACGAAGCCGCTATGAGATGGAAAGTCGCCCGTTTACTTAATGAAGGAACGACTTACATAGAAATTGAAAAAATTACAGGACTTAGCTCTACAACAGTTGCGAGAGTGCACAAATGGCTCAAAAAAGGCAAGGGTGGATATATAGAAATGCTTAGAAACAAATCACAAAACAAAAATAAATAAGAGATTTTAATTTGGAAAATTTAAACAAGGATAATGGCAGACTGAAATTAGCCATTCAAAAGTCGGGCAGGATGACCAAAGGTTCAATTGACTTACTCAGTGGCAGCGGATTCAGCTTCTCCTTCCGGGAGGGCGTCCTTTATTCTCCCGTAAGCAATTTCCCGCTGGATATATTAGCTATCAGAGACGACGATATTCCTCGATATGTTCAGGAAGGAATCTGCGATATCGGAATTGTAGGTTCCAACATCGTGGAAGAGGAAAATTCAGATGTGGAAATTCTATCCCGTTTGAATTTCGGCAGATGCCGCATTTCTATTTGCGTTCCAAAGAGTTCGCGGATAAAAAAAGTAAAAGACCTCAAAGGTAAAACCATTGCCACATCTTACCCGAATATTCTGGCAAAATTTTTAGAGGAAGCAAACCTTAATTCAAAGATAGCCGAAATTAGCGGCTCCACTGAAATTACTCCCGCAATAGGAGTAGCTGACGCTATCTGCGAGATTATCTCCTCCGGCAGCACATTGAAAATACACGGGCTTGATGAAATGTACGAAATAACCAAGTCAGAAGCGGTATTGATAGCGCACAAATCCACTATCGCTGATAAAACCAGGGAAGAACTCATCGGCAAACTTTTGGTTCGCATCCAAAGTAGAGTGCTTGCGCACGGCAAAAAATATGTCGCAATGAATGCCAACGTAAACAGCATTGAAAAAATAAAAACCTTGATACCGGGAATTAAAAGCCCGACTATTATTCCTCTTCTCGAAGATGATATGGTCGCTCTGCATTCTGTGGTTGATGAACAGAAATTTTGGGATGTACTCGATGAATTGAAAAGTGCCGGCGCCAGCGGTATCGTTGTCTCCTCAATAGATAACATCATCCAATAAATATGAAAATACGAATTCTTAAAAGTTTAAATCGAAAAGAAATGAGTGCGTTGCTGAACAGGAATGTCAATACCGAATCCTCTTTGACAGCTAATGTTGCAAATATCTGCCTGGATGTGAAAAACCGTGGAGATAAAGCTGTTCAATCTTATACAATGGAATTTGACGAGGTTGAACTTGATGGTTTTTTAGTGTCGAAGGAGGAAATTGATAATGCTTACGAAAACATCGGGAAAAATCTTTCTGATTCAATGCTCAGAGCTCGCGATAATATTCTGAAATTTCATGAAGCGCAATTATCGCCAATCATGGAAATCACAACCGATGTGGGTATCTCGTGCAGTCGTGAACCGAGGGCTATCGAAAACGTAGCGCTTTATGTGCCGGGCGGAACTGCTCCTCTCGTTTCAACCGTTTTTATGCTCGGCGTTCCCGCCCGGTTAGCGGGATGTGAACGGATTGCGATGTCAACTCCACCCAACGCTGATGGAAATATAAATCCCTCATTACTTGCGGCTGCTAAATTGGTCGGCATTCAAGAAATTTACAAAATTGGCGGAGCGCAGGCTATTGCTGCTCTTGCATACGGCACTGAATCCATTCAAAAGGTAGATAAAATTTTCGGACCGGGAAATCAATTCGTTAATGCGGCTAAAATGTTCGTTTCGAACGACCCGGACGGCGTAGCAATAGATTTACCTGCCGGGCCGACTGAACTTTTGATTATCGCCGATGATAGCGCCAATCCTCTATTTGCAGCGCTTGATCTCGCGGCGCAAGCGGAGCATGGGACTGATTCTAACGTTTTACTGCTCACCGACAGCGCTCAGTTTGCGAATTCTGTTTCTGAAGCGATTTCAAATCTTTCTCTACCTGATGACCGCAGGGAGATTATAAATATTTGCCTAAATAAATCCCTGATTCTCACTGTTGAAAACATTGAGGAGGCTATCCGATTTTCTAACGAATACGCTCCCGAGCATCTATCCCTCCAAATAGAGAAGGCTGACTCATATAAGGACAAAATCAAAAATGCCGGAACGGTTTTTCTCGGCAGTATGACGCCCGCTGCCGCCGGCGATTACGCTACGGGTGCAAACCACACTCTTCCTACGAATGGTAACGCAAAATCTTACAGCGGATTATCCTTAAGCGATTTCCAAAAATTTATCACGTTTCAAAAGACCGACACTGCCGGCTTAGGAAACATAGCACCTGCTGTAAAAGGGTTATCGGAAGCTGAAGGACTTCAGATGCATAACGAATCTGTGCAGGCAAGGCTCAGTGATGTTTGAACTGAAAAATCAGATACGACCGGAACTGCTCAATTTCAAACCCTATACAAGCGCTCGCCATCTTACGGAAAAAGGCAGAGTACTGTTGGACGCTAACGAGAATCCGTTTGATAATTTTATCAATATTGGAGCAGTGGTCGCCAATCGATATCCCGACCCGACTTCTGCGACTTTAAGAGCCGCCCTCTCCGATTACGTTGACGTTCCGGCTAATAATATATTCGCAGGCTCCGGTTCGGACGAGATTATTGATCTTCTGTTAAGGCTTTTCTGCACTCCGAATCAGGATGAAGTAGTTATCATCGAACCGACTTACGGGATGTATAAAGTCTCCTCAGAATTGAATGGAATCAGAACGAAATCCTGTTTGCTCGGTGATGACTTTGATATTGATATTTCCAAACTTGAGGAAGCTGTAAGTGAAAAGACAAAACTCGTTTTTTGTTGTTCGCCGAACAATCCCACCGGTAACATTCTATCTACCGATAAGCTGCTTGAATATACTCGGGACAAAGGTCTGATTTTAGTCGTAGATGAGGCGTACATTGAATTTTCCAGCTTCTCTTCACTCACTCGAAAAGCTGAAGAATTTCCTAATCTGATCGTCCTCAGGACACTTTCCAAAGCCTGGGGACTCGCGGGAATACGGTTGGGTTACTGCGTCGCAGGCGAGCAGATAATAGAATATTTAATGAGAATTAAACTTCCTTATAACGTCAATGTTTTGACCGAAAAAGTCGCCCTGCTTGTCCTTGATGACCGAATCGCTATGGAAAACGCCGTATCTGATATATTATCTGAAAGGGAACGGATACGAATCGAATTCGAAGGGTCTGATATTTTTAAAAAAGTATTTCCAAGCGAAGCGAATTTTCTGCTCGTGTTATGTGAGGACGCATCTAAAATTCAAAATTATCTCGCCGATAAAAGTATAATTGTCCGGAATCGTTCTTCTGATCCTCTTCTTGATAACTGCTTACGGATAACCGTCGGCTCAAAGGCGCAAAACGATCTTCTTCTTGAAGCTCTAAGGAGAATGCCTGTATGAAACTCGTGATTCTTGACAGGGATGGGACGATTATTAAGGAACCGCCTGATAAGCAGATTGATTCACTTGAAAAACTTGAGTTTGTTCCGGGTGTTATTTCAGGTATGAATTTATTATACAGCGCCGGATATACGCTGATAATAGCCTCAAATCAGGATGGTCTTGGAAGTGACGGTTATCCCGAGAAATCTTACCAAATAGTGCAGGATAAATTACTCTCTCTTCTTGAGGGCGAAGGAATTGAATTCGATGAGGTATTCGTCTGTCCGCATAAACCAGAGGACAATTGCAAGTGCCGGAAGCCGAAAACAGGTTTAGTTGATGCTTACATCGGCAAGATAAAACCTGATATTGATAATTCTTTCGTCATCGGTGATAGAGCCTCTGATATTGAGTTTGGTAAAGCGCTCGGCTTCAGGACTGCATTATTAGGCTCGGACAAATCGTCCAATCCTGATTTTAATTCGGAATACTTTCCGGACATTTGCCGCTGGATTCTGGACACTTCCCGATCTTCAGTGGTCAGCAGAAAAACCGAAGAAACTTCGATTGAAATTGAGCTCTGTTTAGACGGAAAAGGCAATAATAAAATCTCAACGGGCATCCGGTATTTCGATCATATGCTCGAACAGGTGTCGAAACATTCCGGTATCTCTCTCAATATCAAAGCCGAAGGGGACACCGACATAGACGAACATCACACAGTTGAAGACACAGGTTTGGCTTTGGGAGAGGCTTTATCCAAGGCAATCGGCGATAAAAGAGGTATTGAAAGATTCGCGTTTGCCGTACCGATGGATGAAGCTTCCGCCGATGTTTTGCTTGATCTCTCCGGCAGGAGTCATTTGGAGTTTGACGGACATTTTGAAAGGGAGATGGTCGGCGAACTACCGACGGAACTTGTTGAAGATTTCTTTAAAGCGCTCTCAGACACGCTTAACTGTACTCTTCATATCAAGGTGACAGGCAGAAATGACCATCACAAGATCGAATCAATATTCAAAGCCGTTGGACGTGTACTCAAAGATGCTGTTAAGATCAACATCATAGAGATCGACCGGATTCCATCTACTAAGGGAACATTATGATCGGATTAATAGATTACGGTGGCGGTAATATCACTTCAGTGTCGAACGCTCTTGACAGGTTAGGTGTAAATTACGTTAAGGGTTCAACGCCCTCCGATTTTGCAGGTGTGGATAAAATCATATTTCCGGGTGTGGGCGAAGCCAAAACAGCTATGGATGCCATCGGAAAGGGAGACTTGATACCCTACATCACATCTTTGGAAATCCCTTTTCTTGGTATTTGTATCGGATTGCAGATTCTATTTGATTACACCGATGAAAGGTCTACAAAGTGTATGGGCATTATTCAGGGTAAATTAAAAAAATTCGATTCCAAGGACAATAAAGTTCCCCAAATTGGCTGGAACAGAGTTTTATTCAGTGATGACTCTCCCCTATTTCATGGAATTGAAGATGGCGCTTATTTTTATTTTGTGAATTCATATTACGCCCCGGAAATTCCTGAGACCATTGCGATAACGGAATACGGCATTAATTTTTCCTCTGTCGTCAATAAAGATAATTATTACGGTGTCCAATTCCATACGGAAAAATCGGGTGAAATAGGTGAAAAACTACTTAAAAATT
Organism: Candidatus Neomarinimicrobiota bacterium; assembly: GCA_022573815.1. Taxonomy (NCBI): domain Bacteria; kingdom Pseudomonadati; phylum Fidelibacterota; species Fidelibacterota bacterium. The sequence goes on along the minus strand of JACZTG010000025.1, from coordinate 8,537 downwards.
TTATAGAGCTATGCTGATATTCCCCGCTATTGATTTATACGAAGGACGATGCGTCCGATTGACCCGAGGGGAATTTTCGACTAAAAAAGTTTATGATAGCTCACCCGCGGAAATGGCTAAGACTTTTGCACAAAAAGGCTTTACTCATCTTCACGTTATTGATTTAGAGGGCGCTGAACAGGGCAGTATTATCAACTGGGATGCTATTTCTTCCATCATTTCCGCGAGTAAATTGAAAGTCCACATCGGCGGCGGAATTCGCAACGAGGAAGATGTTGAAAAACTTCTTTCCATCGGAGCCAATCAGGTAATACTTGGAACTGTCGTCGCAGAGTCCCTTCAATCAGCTGAAAGTTTTGCGAAGAGATTTGGCAGCGACCGGATTATAGTCGCGGCAGATTTCAGTAACGGCGCTATCCTTAGCCACGGCTGGAAAAAGAAACGAAGTTATTCGCCTCTTAAATTTATGGAAACGCTCAATAACAGCGGAATTGAATATTTTTTAAGTACCGACGTTCAAAAGGATGGCGTTCTGAAGGGTCCGAATATTGAATTTTACAAATCAATCCTGAGTGATCTGCCGAATATTAAGCTCATCGCTTCGGGAGGCGTTTCTTCTATTAGCGATGTCCAATCTCTTAAGCAATCGGGATTATACGGGGCCGTTGTTGGAAAGGCGATTTACGAAAACCTTATTGAACTTGATGATCTGGCTGAAATATAAATAATGCTGACCAAACGTATAGTTCCCTGTTTAGACGTAAAAGACGGAAGAACCGTTAAGGGAATAAAATTCAAAAATTTGCGCGATGCCGGAGACCCCGTCGAGCTGGCATCTTTCTATTCATCGGCGGGGGCAGACGAGCTCGTTCTTCTGGACATCAGCGCGAGTATCGAAGGACGCAATATATTTTTGGACATCGTGAAAGATGTTGCAAAGGAGATAAATATTCCGTTCACAGTTGGCGGCGGTATCTCCTCCATTGAACAGGTTGTAACTGTTATCGAGGCGGGTGCGGAAAAAGTCTCCTTAAATACAGCCGCAGTTCTGAACCCTGATCTGATCCGGCAGGCAAGCCTTGAAGTCGGTTCGCAGAGTATCGTTGCTGCCGTTGATGCGAAAAGAAATGGCGATAGTTGGAATATTTATATTAAAGGCGGCACCGAACATACCGGAATTGATGCTTTGGAATGGATAAAAAAGGTGGAAGACCTTGGAGCGGGTGAAATTCTTGTAACATCTATGGACAAGGATGGCACAGGCGAAGGTTTCGATTTGGATCTGTTGAGTGAAATTAATTTGAGAGTTAATATTCCGGTTATCGCTTCAGGAGGCGCAGGCGAGATGAGCAGTTTTTTCGATGCTTTCACTATAGGAAATGCTGACGCAGCGCTCGCAGCTTCGGTTTTCCATTATGAGAAATACTCTATCGAGGAACTTAAACAATATTTATTGAGGAATAATGTGCAGGTAAGAATATGAAGAATGAAATAGATTTCAGTAAGGGAAGCGGTTTAGTTCCCGTAATAATCCAGGATGATAAAACATCAGCTGTTTTGATGCTGGGCTACATGAATAAAGAGGCATATGATAAAACAATGGAGGATAAAATTGTTACTTTCTGGAGTAGGTCGAAAGAAAGACTCTGGCGGAAAGGCGAGACTTCCGGTAATTTTCTTCATCTCGTTTCTTCGCATGTAGACTGCGATTCCGATACTCTTTTGTTAAGAATAAAGCCTCAGGGTCCCACATGCCACACCGGTTCCTACAGCTGTTTTGACGTGCAACCTGATAATCTTTCCATTTTAACGGAGCTCGAAACTGTTATCTCCCAGCGTGCGCGAGACCTGCCTGAAGGATCATATACAACATCATTGTTCAAAGGAGGAACTTCACTCATCGCACAGAAAGTCGGTGAAGAAGCCGTTGAAACGGTAGTTGCCGCCTTAGATCAAAATCTTGAACGACTGCACGAAGAATCTGCCGATCTGATTTATCACCTTCTTGTTCTCTTACATAATAAAGGAACTACGCTCAGTTCGGTGCTAAGCGAACTTGAGAAGAGAAGATAGTAAGATTACTTCCGGAATGAACTCCTGCACACTGCGGGAAGAATTCCCTGATTATATCGTGATAAGTATATTCTTTCCGTTATTGTCTTTATTGTTCGTTCAACGCGATCCTCTTATGATATAACATTTGATACACCAAAATAATAGAATCACTGCTAAATTACACATAAAGACATGTTGAATATGTGATGTTTTAGTCCGATATTTAGCGTATCCGGCCGGTAATATTTGATTGTATAGAGACAATAATACGATGACTGGTTATACACTAAGTAAAAATTTAAGAATAGTAATTAGAGACGCTCGTAATATGCTACAGGGGCAGCCGTCTTTTCTTTCATTTGAAATAATTCAATCTTACAGCACTAACTTCGAACACCACAATTTATTCAAATTATCAAATAGCGGTTTATTTTAGATTGGTTAAAGTACAACAACTGTCAATTTTTATCTTAATTATTCTTCTTATTGGATGCAGCGCCGGCACGGTTGACTATGATAATTCTCCCGCTTTGCGAGAGGATGATAGAGAAAATATTCCAAAACCAAAAGGGAATAATGAGGATCAACTTTGGGATATTATTGATAATTACTTTTTTTATGAAATCGCTAAACCTCTCGATTTTGGCTGGACCGCAAGGAAGATAGGCTTTAAACTCGGGCTATCCGGGAGAAAAGAAGCAGATAATCTAAACAGTCTTGATGATTCACCGAATTCTACATGGTTTACTCACAGGCACGGGATTAAAAGGTTAAGCCAAGAGGAACTTATCAGGGGACCGAATAATACAAATGGACCTGATACGAGCGGCACCATAACAATAATCAAAGGTAAGTTTGAAGGTGGTTCTTTGGGATTTATAGTAGTGGATTCCCGTGGAGATAAATATGTACTTAAATTTGATGGACCGGGATGGCATGAGATGGCATCTGCTGCCGAAGTAATCACAACCAAATTTTTTCATGCAGCAGGTTATAATGTGCCCGAAAACCATATATTCTATTTCAATCCGTCCCAGCTAACTATTGATCCGAAAGTTACTGTTCCGACTCCTGATGCGAAAAAAAGAAGTATGACGAGAGAAGATCTTAAATCTATCCTTTCAGACCAACCAAGAAACAAAGATGGAAAGATCAGGGCTTTGGCAAGTAAGTGGCTAAGCGGAGTGCCATTAGGACCTTTTGATTTTCATGGCAGAAGAAAGGATGACCTGAACGATAGAGTAGAGCATGAAAATAGAAGAGAATTAAGGGGGTTACGAGTATTAAGTTCGTGGTTAGGCGATACGGACAGACGAATGGCGAATACTCTCGATATGTACATTACCGACAAAAATGATAACAGTTACGTTAAACATTATTTGATAGATATGGGCTCAACATTAGGAAGCAATTGGGGGCGTCCGCATCCGCCTAAATACGGAAATGAATACGCTGTAGATATTGCCAACATTGGAAAGGCGTTTCTGATGCTCGGGGCATATGAAGATCCATGGGATGATGTTGATTCGGTGCATTATACTTCAGTTGGATGGATAGAATCGGAGATGTTCGATCCTGAAGGTTGGGTAGCGGTGTATCCGAATGCGGCAAGTGAAAATATGACTTACAGGGATGCGTATTGGGGTGCGAAGATAGTTATGAGTTTTACGGATGAGGATATAAAAAACATTGTTAAAACAGGAAAAATATCTGATCCTGAAGCAGAAAAGTATTTAACAAGGATATTGATAGAAAGAAGAGATAAAATTGTTTCTCATTGGTTTTCCAAAGTGAATCCACTTGACGGATTTAAAGTCAATCTTGATTCAACGGGAAATCATATATTCAGTTTTAGAGATTTGGCATTGGATGCAGGCGTTGTAGGCTCTACAGGAAACCGATATAAGGTAGCTGTAAGAAACGTGAAGGAAAATTCAATCACGAATTACGAGCTGCGTGGGAATACCTATTTTTTACTCCCGCATATATCAGGAGAGAAGAATCAGATACAAAATTTTGAAATAGAGTTAAGTACTCAGAGAGATTCGAATTGGGGATCTGATAAAACGGTAAAAGTTTATGTTGCTTATCGCTCGAATATTAATAGTTTTGAAGTGGTAGCAATAAGAAGAGACTCATAATTCCAAAAGATGAGTAATAACATTGATTTTTCTCGTGACGGAAAGGTCAATATTTCAAAATCGTATCAAGAATTACATGATATATCTATTACACGACTTTATATTTTGAAGATCTTTATATATGAAAGGAGAATTAAATGACCGGTTATTCGGCTGGTAGATATATAAGATTAGGAATCAGAGGCGCTCGAAATATTATACTTAGGCGGCCACTCTCTGTATCATTTGAAATTACTCATTCGTGCAGCGCCGACTGCGAACACTGCAATTGGGGCGGGAGAGTCGAAGAAACTCACCTTACACCCGCTGAATACGGTGAAATCAGCCGTCAGCTAAAGCCGGTGATCGCTCACCTTTCCGGTGGCGAGCCGATGCTTCGTACGGATATTTGTGATATAGCCGCAGCCATCGCAAATCCAAACGGCGCGCCACTATTACAAATGGTTTCGCATGGAGCCAAATTATCAGTAAAAAGATATGAAGAACTCCGTAAAGCCGGATTAGATCGGTTTTGCATCTCCCTTGATTTTCCCGACGAACGTCATGATGATTGGCGCCATATTCCAGGCTTGTTTCAAAAGCTCAGTAGTAATTTATCAGAAATCGCCGCATTCAAGCGTAATGATATACTTGTAAACTGTTGTATTACGGGAGCAAACGCTCTTGCGTTACCGGACATAGTTAGAACTGCGAACTCATGGGGGGTCGGAGTGAATTTTTCAGCATACACTTCGCTTCGAACTAATGATAACCAGTTTTTAGTGAACGATACTGAGCTTGCTGTAGGTTTAAAAGAATCAATCAAGGAAGTCATATCACTCAAAAAACAGGGATATAAGGTTCTGACTTCTGATAGAATACTCTGGCGTTACTACGATTTTCTTGTCAACAGGACGACAGGAAAGTGTCAATCGGGGTATCGATTCCTCGTAGTCAATCCTGATGGAAGATTTACTCCCTGTGCAATGGTTAAGGAATATTTCCGTTCAAGAGAACAGATGGTCAGGGAATTCAGCAAAGAAAATTCTTGCAGGGAATGCTTTATCTGTACAAGAGCAGATACTGAAAAAAGCGTCAGAGATTTGCTTGTGGACAATTTGGGTTTCTTTTGGAAGAATAAGAATAATGGGCAACCGAAGAATCTCCTTATAGAAAAACCTGAAGCAGTTGTAGAGGCTTAATCTTCAGCATTTAACTTCCCCTAACATAACTAATACAGACCTCCACTGAATCTTCAAAAGTGGTTTTGTCATCCATAAAGTATAGCGCTAATTTTGTTGAAGCATATACAAATTTGGGTAAAATTTACGAAATCCTTAATAAACCAGATGATGCGCTTGAAAAATATAATCAAGCCCTCAAAATTAATCCAAATTATACTCTCGCAAAATTGAATATAGGGCGTCTGTTTATGTCTCTGACAATGTATGATAAAGCCTTAGTTTATTTTAAAAGTATATTGGAAGATAACCCTAAAAATGGCATGGCTTGTTTTTATATGGCAGTAGCTCATTATTTTCTTGAGGATTATTCATCAGCATGGCATAACGTTCATTTGGCTAAAAAGTTCGGATCTCCAACCGATCAGAAATTCTTACGCGCTCTGTCTGCGGTGATGCCGGAATATCAGAACGCAATTTAATTCTTTTCATATCTGATAATAATCCGACCAAATTCATTCGACGCCAAACACTCATACATTGATACTCAGCCGAAAGAGTGCATACATAAATGGGTAACAGACCTAAAATTAGATGAAATACGGAATCGGTAAAAAGTATTTGTCCAAGGAATAAATAATCGTTATCTTAACCTACGTATAATTAACATATCATTAATTGATATGTTAATATGGACGCTTAAACATAAAGGGAAGCATTGACTAATTGGACAATCCAATAAACAAATTCGTGCATAAATTCCACATTCCGGTAATGGGTACAGGATTTACCGTTGATACACCTATTCGAATCGCAAAATTCGGTATCTCAACCGTTATTTCTATTACTGACGATATGCTCATTGAACATATGAGGAAATTTCATGCGGAAGGTGCCGGAGAAACATATGAGGAAATTCCCCACAAAAGTGAAGATTCTCGCGTTCATAGGATAAGAAAATATCTTAACCTTGTTAACCGAATTGTTAAAAAGGATATGGACTCTCTCCGTAAATCTGATTTTGAACAGGGCACCGATATTACGCGCTATTTCAGAATGCTCCCGGATTCACCGCTAAAGACCGAATATCTCAAGATGCTTAAAGAAAAAGACACGGATATCAGAGAACAGATGCAGAATGAACTTCGTGAAAAGGTCGTTCCGGGAAGCATTGATGTCAATATAATGACCAAACTTGACAGAACCGGAGCAAGAGGAAATGAAGATCTTCCTATAGGGAAAAGTGATGCGCTTCTTGCTCTAAAAGGCTTTGCAGAGAGCACGCTGAACTCTTCAGTAGTCTTTTCCGCAGGTCTTAACCTGAGATTGTACACGTACATATCCAATTTTGCTGATTTCTTTCCGAACAAACTCGGAGAATTAAAAAAGCGGATAACATTAAAAGTAAGTGATTACAGATCGGGCGCCATACAAGGTAAATTCCTCGCTAAAAAAGGACTTTGGGTCTCCGAATTCAGAGTTGAATCAGGACTCAATTGCGGCGGACATGCCTTTGCAACAAAAGGCTATCTGATGGGTCCTATATTGGAAGAATTTAAAGAAAAGGGAAATGCTCTTAAAGAAAAGTTATTTGATATTTACACCAAGGCGCTTAAGAAATATGATAAAATTGTACCGTCCTCAGCTCCTGAAGTCAGCCTGACGGTTCAGGGCGGAATCGGAACAAATGACGAGAGGGAATTACTCCATAATCGTTATGATGTTGACTTAACAGGGTGGGCAACCCCATTCCTTCTTATATCAGAAGTGACCAACCTGGACGATGACCACAGAGACAGGCTGGCGGCAGCCGGCGAAGACGATGTGCATCTTAGCGACGCATCGCCTTTGGGTCTGCCATTCTGGGTGCTAAAGAATTCGGCAGCCGTGGAGGAAGTGGAAAGACTCGTTTCAATCGGCAAGCCGGGAAGCGATTGTCCTAAAGGTTTCCTTATTTCCAATACAGAATTTACCAAACATCAAATTTGTAGATCATCAAGAAATTATATGAGAAAAAAACTTGCGATTTTGGATACGATGGATGCTCCCGAAAGCGTTATCGCCAGACAAAGAGATTATGTTCTTTCGAAAGCTTGTTTATGCCGCGACCTTGCTTCTTCCGCTACACAAAATTTCAAAATTAAAAGAAACGGTAAAATTTTGATCTGCTGTGGACCCGGAATAATCAGCTTTTCCAAAAAGACAACGCTTGAAGAAATGGTTGATCATATTTACGGCAGAATATCGCTTATCACAGACTCCAACAGGCCACATATGTTCATCAAAGAGCTCAAACTCTATATAGAATACATTAGAAAAGAAGTAGAGGAATATACGTTAGAACTTTCGAACAGAACGCCAAAATATTTTCGTGAGTTCAAAGAAAACTTAAAAAATGGGATTGAGTATTACAAAAATAATGTAGAAGATTATATAGATCAACAGCGGGAACATTTCCTTGCGGAGCTTGACGCTCTAAGCAAGGAACTCAACGCCATTTTGACTGATAAAATACTTGAACTTCAACCTGTTGAAGTCTCATAGCATACAAAATCTCTTAATCAATATTTATAGATTGTAGTGTTCGAAAAAGAGCCTTACGACATTTTTTTATTATTTACAACCTTTTCGCCATCTTCCATTTAGGAAGTCTTGATTACTAATCCGTCGTCCCCCTTGTGATACAGAGACTTAGAGCGACTTGCGAAATTATTGTGCCGAAATTACCTTAGAAAAGGCGCTTTGGGCATACCCACCTGTTAATTGGGGATTGCTTATCACATCGTCAATGGATTTTCTTTCCGAACAACCCATAAACGCAGTCCTTCTGACTCATGCTCTGATTTTATACCTTTACTATCGGCTCGAATTACCCTAAGACCTAAATCTTCTAATAACTTTTTATGATCTGAGAAATAATTCAGGCGAGATAGGAGGTAAAATGGGCCGCTGTGGTTTTGAATTATTTCAATAATCTCTTGATGAAATTGGGTCTCTACTCCAGGATTATTGAATTTGAAATGGCCCTCCAGGCGGATAAACCTCGCTCCGGGCGGGAAAAACGGGATCAAATAAGAAATAGGATTTATCCCAGCCATAAATATTATCGAGCTGTCTAGCTGCTCCATATCCGGTACCGTCACCCTGAAATAGGATTTATCCCATGCCATTGTTTTCGGAA
>JACZTG010000024.1 GCA_022573815.1 Candidatus Neomarinimicrobiota bacterium | reverse complement strand
ATCCCATCAAGGGAAAACAACTCTCCAATATGCGCTCTTCAGGTGCCGATGAAGCTATCCGACTTACTACTCCGCTGGAGATGACCATCGAAAAAGGGATGAGCGTTATGAGCGATGATGAATATCTTGAGATAACCCCCAAATCCGTCCGCCTCCGAAAACAGTTCCTAAGTGAGAGTGACAGAGTCCGAGCGGCCAGGAGTAAATCTTAGATCGCTTTTTGTTTCTTAAAAACTGATATGAAATAGTAAAGCCCCTTGAATAAGGGGCTTTATTATTATAATCGGACTATTTCGAACTAAAACGAATACTTAACTTCCAATATCGCTAATCTGGCTGTTGACGGCGAGCCTACCATCTGAAACGCTTCTGTATCAAATACATTCTCAATATTCAGAACCAAAGAAACAGTTTCGTTCACAGGATAGGCGGCGTTTAGGTCAACAAGCGTGAATCCGCCCAGCGGACCGTTATCCGCGTAGTATGGATTTCCTGCCGCAAATGCCGGAATAGTGCCGGCTCCTGCTTGTGTAGCAGACCATTTCCCCGAGACGAAGTCATATTCATTAACGTGACGCGCTTTAATTGACAGATCAAGACCGGGAGTGCCGATGTCCTTCCCTTCAATACCGAGATGCCATTTCATTTCAGCGGTGTTAAAAAAGAAGCCACTGTAAAATTGCGCATCAGCTGTGGTCTTTGCTTTCTCTTTTTCGTTATCGAAATCCGACGCGTCCACAAAGGAGAAATTACCGAACAGGCGATAGCTGTTGTCCAGGCTGTATTTTAGTTCAACGTCAAATCCAGTCAACGTGACTTCACCGAAATTCAAATATGTCAGCAACGGAAGAGACGGGTCGAGATCGGTATCACCCATTTTCACCGCGTTTCCGACAGGAATAAATCCGCTTATGAAATTGGTGTATTTGCTGATGTAATAGCTTCCGTCCACGAATAATCTGTTCAGAGGCGTACCCTTGTAACCGAATTCGAACGTCTCGTTTATTTCAGGCTCAAGCGGATCTATGGTAGAACCGTCAGCCAAAGTAAACCCTAACCCGTTACCTGCCTGATACCGTGAACCCGGTATCGCGATATACAGATATTGCTGCGCGATGGAAGGCGCTTGAAACGCGCGGTTCCATGTCACTCTGAAATTTCCGTTCTTCAGACCTTTCCAAACCAATCCGAATCGCGGACTCAGCTGGCTTTCGTAGTTGCTGTGAGTGTCGAACCGGAATGCCGTGGTGAACTCGAAATCCTTAATCAGGTCACGCTCAACCTGCCCGTAAAATCCAACCTGATCCACGGTTATATTCTCTCCTGTTAACAATCCTGATATGGGGTCAATGCCTCTGTCCAGAAGGACAGTACGTTCGCTTATGGGTGTTTCATGTTCCCAGCTCACACCACCGATAAGATTGATTTTTTCAAGCAGTATATTACCCTGTACCTCGCCCGCGATGGAGGTTGACTTATCTACTAAGTTGGTCGCGTCTATCGCCTGTTGTTGAGTTAGTCCAAATGCTAACTGAACAAGAGCCCTGATATCTTCCTGATAATATTCACCGGATTCGTTTTCACTACCATGAAGCCGAACAAAAAATCGAGGATGTGTCGCTCCGATATTCCAGCGTTGCATCTTCCAGTCTTTTATGATGTTGTGACCGATATTGGTCATATTCCGCGTCGAAAATTTGTAATAGCTGTAGCCGCCGGTTAGTTCGATATCTTCGTTCAAATCATAAAAAACGTTCCCACTTCCACGGAGATGCTCAATGGGAAAATTGTTTCCTTCAATGGTGAACTCGCCGTCATCTTCGGTTCCGTTACCGTTCAGATCCAGCCAATATTTCCTGTTGTCATCCCAATCTTTTCCTGTGAGACTCTCGGCGTTAATTTTATATGAGAAGGGTCCGGACACACCGGCATAGCGACCTCTGATATTAATAATATCGTTCTGACCGGAGCCAACCACTAATATCCCGCCTTGCGAATCTCTCGGATGCAACGTTATAACATTCATCATTCCGTTATGAGCGTTGGGACCATATAGCGCGGAACTCGGCCCGACCACTACCTCTACCCGTTCCAGGTCCTCCTTCGATGTGAGATTCATATGCGTTCCGGAGAAACCGTTGCCCGTGAGCATACTGTTCATTCCGTCGGTCATAAGCTGAAAACGATAGTTATAAGCGGTCATAAAACCTCGCGCGCTGATGCCGACTCCGTCAATACCGTTACGATAGACGTTAACGCCTTTGACGTTCTGTATAGAATTCGCGAACGAAAATCCCGCCGCTTTGTGGAGCTCTTCGGTGTATACTACCGAGATAGTTCCAGGCGCGTCCACCAATTTCTGTGGTCTGAGCGTGCTTGATACGACAACTTCCTCACCGTAAATAAATCCTTCCAGCATAGTTATATTTATCTCCGCGCTATTCCCTGTGACAATGATAGGAATTTCCACAGATTGGTTTCCTATATGAGCAGCAATTATCTGATATGCTCCATTTGGAATTCCGCTTATCCGGTAACTGCCGTCTATTCGTGTTGACGAGCCTATCGTAGTGCCTTTAAGCCATACATTAGCGCCTATAATCGGATTACCGTTTTCGCCCGTGATGACTCCGCTGATTGTGCCGGATCCGGCATAGACCGAACCTACTGCCAATAGTACAATTAGCGTTACCGCGTATAGTTTACTTCCCATTTTTGCCTCTTCTATTTTTTGTAGTTTTTGTTTTTTATATGTTGATCGCCAATATCAGTATCACTCCATTTATCAGATAGAACAACCGCACATAATTTCCATGTTTATCCAGCTCTACCCAATCTGAAGTCCTCTTTGCTAAACTCACAATTTTTATGAAAAGCGGTAGCGTTATAATTGAAACCAGACTCACTGCGGAATATCTTCCTGTGATATATTCGAAGATGATTGCCGAATAAACAGCCACCCCGAAAACTATTATCCCGATCTGAGCTCCTTTTCTGCCAAGTCGGACGGCAAGCGTTCGTTTGCCCGCGTTTTCATCGGTTACCATATCCGGCAAACTTTGATAATAAAGGATGAAAGCGACCATCAGACCTGCCGGAATTGAAATCCAGACAGGTTCAACGCTGGGAGTCCCCGTCATCACCCAATAAGAACCCAACACTATGATAGGACCCATATTTATCCCTACCAACAGCTCTCCAAGACCTCGGTATCCGTATCGAATCGGCGGCGCCACATAAAACAAACTGCTTAGAAACGCAAATGACAGAAGCCACCATAATTCCGGTATATTCAGCGAGCTCGTGAGATATATCGCTACCCCTGTTGCGCCCGCATACATCAATATTATTGAGGTTAAAAGGACATTCGGAGAAATCTTTTCCTCCTGAATTACGCGGGAGCCGCCGATTGAAACCCCTGAATCGCTTCCCTGCACATGATCGAAATAATCGTTGGCGATATTAGTAGCGAGGTGAACTAAAAAAGCTCCCAAATTAATTATTGCGAATAGAGCGGGTTCCCAGATGCCCTCATTTCCCGCAAGCACGAATCCCATTGTGAGCGGAATGAACGTAGCGATGTAAAATGGCGGGCGGCTCGCCTGAACCCAATCATTCCATCTCCCGAATTTCATTGAGTATATTTCCATTTGCAGGTTTTTCTTTCCAAAATTTCGAAAAATTCATACAGGATAATCCCTAAAAAGGACATAGATACAATGCCGACATACATTGCCGTGTAATCTGCCCTACCCCACGCATCTATGATGTATAAACCAAGCCCGTGGGATGCGCTGATAGATTCCACGAAAAACAGGACCGCTACCGCCGTGCCTCCCGCTAAACGCATTGACGTAAAAATACCGGGCAGGCTTGCAGGGAGAACTATATGCCGGTAATATTGAAGTCTGTTTCCGCCAAGTGACCTGAAAGAGAGAATCATCTCTTTACTTATATTTCGCGCCGCATCCCGTGACGTGATAAAAACCTGAAAAAATACAATCAGCATAATGAGAATTATTTTACTCGCATCGCCGATACCAAACAGAAGCAGTATTATCGGCAGAAGAACAATCTTCGGCACAGGATAACTCATATATATTATCGGCGAAAAAATTCTATTTATCTTCGGGCTGCTTCCCACGATTAATCCCAACGGCACAGCAAAGATAAACGCCAATCCCACTCCCGCTATAATTCGCCACGAACTTATCCCCACGTGAGCCCAATAATCCGCGCTGCCCGCCTCACTCAGCAGAAGACTCAATACTGAAATCGGGTTCGGCAGCAAGTTGGCGCCCAATTGAATTGACGCGGCATACCAAATTAATAGAACAATTGCCAATGTTATCAAATATGATAAATACCTCGGCATAATTAACTTGTTGCCTTCAAAACCTGTCTCAGATGATTGACCATTTCAAAGAACTCAGGTGTTTCCCGGTAGCCGTCACTCGAAAAACCGGGATTATCAATAACTGTGTTGATAGCTCCTCCGTTTGATTCCATAACCATTATTCGTCCGCCCAAAAGAGACGCTTCTTCCACGTTATGCGTTACAATTATGAAACTCAGTTTACGTTGATCGGAAATTCTTAACAGCATTTTTTGGAGGCTTTCCCGGGTAAGCGCATCAATGGCGGCGAACGGCTCGTCCAATAACAACAATTTAGGTTTTAGCAACAGAGTCCTCGCCAGGGCGACTCGCTGTCGCTGTCCTCCGCTTAATTGATGAGGATACAAATGATCTAATCCCTCAATTTTAAGCTGAGATTTCAGGTCATTCAACTCATCATCGCTTACCGTAATATTTTGCAGGCGCGCTCCGAGAGTGATGTTTTCTTTCACTCTCTTCCACGGTGGCAAGCCGTAGTCTTGCAATACCAAGGCTAAATCGTTACTTGGTTTAGAGTAAGCCTTTCCGTTCAGAGATATGTTGCCTGCCGTCGGAGAAATCAGACCCGCTATGATAAGCAGCAGCGTAGTTTTTCCACATCCCGACGGCCCCGCAATTGAAATGGATTCACCCACTGCCAAATCTATGTTAATCCCCGAAAGCACCACCTTTTCTTTATCGCCGTTTGGAAAAACTTTACTGAGGTTTTCGACTTTAAGAAGATTATTATTAGTTGTCACGAATTATCAAGTCCTCATAACGTATTTCTGTCTTGATTATCTGTTTCATTTTCAGCCAATCGATAACATTATCAAGCTGTTCATGGTCCGGAAGTGCAGCTTCAGGAAATTTGGGGATTGCAATGCTATCCTGAAGTTCCTTTGGAACGTTCACATGAGAGTTCATAATTTGGCGAACCGAATCGGGATTAGCTTCAATATATTTGATTGATTTTTCTACCACTTGCAGGAAAGTCTTTACAATCTCGGGGGAATCTTCTAAAAAATTTTCTGTAAATGAAAGTGTCGTAACCGAAAACGGCATTCCCCTGTCTTCCCCAATTACCTGCGCCCCGTTCATCTCCGCGAATGTTACCATTGGTTCTGACAATACAGCTGCGGCAAACTGGCCGTTCAATAACAGTTGGAGGCGAATGGGAATATTTTTCGTTTCCACGATTTTATAATCAGTGGCATTTTCGGTCTCTTTCCCGCCTAACAGCAGATAAATGAAATAGTCCACAATCGTGTTGGAGCTCGTGGCAATTCCCAATTTTGCAGCTTCGGAAACAGTGATTTTTTCGGCACCCGGTGGCAGCAAAAGCGCGAACATCCTCTGATTATGAACCGTATTAGTGAATGAAGCAGCTATGCGAACGGGAGTACTATTCGACTTTAAGATCACCGGAGTTATCAAATCTCCGAAATATCCGGCAATTTGACCTGCGGTCAGCGCGATGTCAATTCCCATTGCAGACCTGAAATTAACGAGTTCTACATTTAACGATGCCTCCTCGAAAAACCCCTTATCTACCGCGACGAAAAGAGGCAATGCCTGTATCACAGGCAATACGCCGAACTTTAAGTCAACCGGTTTCTTTGAATCGGAGCAACTCGTAATCAGGGATAAAATAAGCGCTCCGAGCATTATGACTTTGGATGATTTATTTAGCTTCATTTGAATTTACTCCCATCCAATTTCTTAACAGAGTCACCATTTCTTCTATCCACCGCTCAGATTCTTCGCTGCTTGCGCCGTAAAGCTTTAAAGATGGGTCCAGAACGTTCTGATGCTGAACTTGCAGAAATCGGTTTAGTACGCTTTCAAGAATGAAAGCAGCCTTATCCACATCAATCTCCGCTGATATTTCGCCTCTCTCAACGCCTTGCTCAACGAAGGAGCTTATAAACTTCATAGATTCCGCATGTATTTCCTGCAAAATCGCTACTCCTTCAGGCGAATCACCCGTGTACAATATCCGGTAATAAATCCTCGCCAAATTGGGATGTTTCTTGACGAACCGGACACCCGCTTCCATTACTTTCTGAAATCGGGTAAAAAATTCTTCGTCTTTTGTCTCATCCCTGACTTCGCGTAGATATTCTTTGACGCGCTCAAACGCAACTTTATACGCATACATAAACAGTTGGTTTTTTGAAGTGAAATAATTGAAGATTGAGCCTTTTGAGATACCTGCCCGCTCCACAATCTTATTCATGCTTGCCGCCCTAAAACCCTTTTTAGCGAATTCGCTTATGAACGCATCTGTAATTCTGGTTTTTTTCTCAGCGGGTAGATGATTGAATTGCTCTGATTCTTCAGGCTCCTCAATCTTCTTTCGGGTAATGAATTTTGAAATGACCATGTGGTCAATTTATGAACATTATTTACAGATTACAAGAAATATTCCGATTTTTCTGCCATCTAATTCAAAAGCCCCACCATCAAGCGGGGCTTTTGAATAAATTGCCGTCTTACTATCTTTTGCTCTATCTCTTCTTGGGCAATGGGAATAGCATTGATACATTGTTTCGGTATTCTGTATAAGTGTCACCGTGGATGTCTATCAGGTCTTTCTCTTCAAAATGAATACCTATTATGATATAGCCTGTCGTTGCGACGGCGAAAATTAGATGCCCCAGCGACATCTGCGGCGCCGCCCAGAATGCTATTATGAATCCTGTCATTATAGGATGGCGCACATATTTGTAGAATAACCTTGTTTGAAATTTAAGCGGTGTAAGCTCTGTGCTCCGTAAATTGGCATACACCTGCCTCAATCCGAATAGGTCAAAATGATTGATGATAAATGTTGATACAAGCACAATACCCCAGCCGGCCCAGAAAAGCACAGTCAGGATCATCGATGCTGTACTGTTCTCGACATTCCATACTATTCCCGGCAATGGTCGCCACTGCCAGAACATAAGGAAAAGCAGCAAGCTTGCGATAAGTACATAAGTGCTTCGCTCCACAGTCTTCGGAACAAATTTCGTCCACCAGTTTTTAAAAGCCGGCCGCGCCATGACGCTGTGCTGGACGGCAAAAAGACCAAGCAGCAATGCATTGATTAGTATAGATTCCATAAGTGGTCCTTCCATGCCCGAATCAATGGATTTAGGCACTATCAAATTACCGACGAATCCGATAGCATATAAAAAGGATCCAAAAAATACCGCGTACGCAATAATTCCATATAAGAAAGCTATTAGTTTACCCATATTAGATTATCTCCTTTTGTTTGGCGGTGTTGTAATTTGGCGCAGAAACCTGAAGGATCAGAGGAAATATGGTTTTAGATAATAATGTGGCAGTTTGTGTAACTTAAAAAGCCTCCCGGCAATCGGCCATTATTACATAAACATCTATTAATAGTGAACATGATCGTTTATTTCATATTCGGTATAATATGAAGATTAGGATTCGTTATATCAAGAAAAATAAAATCTATTAAGGGAAATGGAAATTGATTTACTTCAGAAAAACACTGCCTCGGCTATTGATAGATGTGCAAATAAGTATTCTACGGCGTTTTGGTATGATTAATAATTGTACTGAATGATATAACGAAACTTCGTCCGGGTCTCATCGAACGCTCAATTTCTGTATAATGATAATTGGTCAGATTCGCAATGGTGAATCTGATGTGCCCTATAGAAATAGGAACTTCAACTCTAACGTCAATTAACTTTATCGGAATCCTTTTGTCCTGACCGGTGATAGGATTTTCTTGGAAAATGGCTACCCTGTCAACCCGGCTTTTATATCTGTATTCCATTGTAAGTTTAATATCCGCCAGCTTTATGGAGGGATAGAGTGCAAATATATGCTTGTGCCTATAGGTAAGCGGGACTCTCAATACTTTGTCTCCTGAATCGATATAAGTATATAACGTTACGATTTCCAATCTCCCGAACGGATTAGAAGAAAGAGAAAATTCCATTCCCTGTGTGAAAGCGGCGCTAACGTTCCTGAACCTGATAACGCCATCGCTGATATCGATGTTTGGAGTTTCTGTGCCTGCTTCTACAATCACACCGGCAAAAACTTTCAATAAAACCGCAGATGAATCCGGTTTGATTCCCGCAACGAGAATCATTGCGTACCTTGCAGGATTAAGTTGGATGAAATAAGATGATTCTTCAATTCCGTTCGGAATAATATCGCTTATACCTTAAGGGTCCTCATCCAAACTCGAGGGAATACTCAAAAAAGCAGCGACTACAGCGCCAGCCAAACTATCAGGCCATTCTCCTAAAAAGTTGACCTTACCATTGAGTCCGGCGACGGGTCCCAAACCATCGGAGCAAGATATGACACTCGTAACGGATATAAGAACCAGCGTATGCAAAACAGTTGCACATACTGACTTGCCATAAACTTTCAGCCATCTGCGTTTGATACGAACTCCGATAAAATGCACGATTGATTGCTGCAAAATATGCTATTCTAAAAGGAATTGTCAAGAATATTAAATCAGCGGCTGAATGGGAGCTATTCCCGTATCACGATCTGTCCCGTAATGGCGAATGGGTAATAAGCTTAGAATTATTTACTGTTGCATGCGTAAGGGATGTCGTATATATTTCGTCTTGTATAAGTGCAATTGTTCAGCGGATTATATAGATAACTGGCAGCTGGTCTCAGGAGGTATTATAAATATCCATGCATTCTAAACCTATCGTTGCCGGATTAATCGGCGCAGGACACATCGGTAAGATGCACGCGGAAAATATTATATTCAACTTTCCTGATGTTTTACTCAAGGCTGTTGCCGGTCCAAATTTAGATGAGAACTGGATAGAAACAATGGGTATTCCGGAGCATTTCCTCGACGAGAATGTAGTCATACACGATTCTGAAATCGAGGCAGTGGTTATTGCAGCTCCCTCTCCGGCTCATGTAGCCTTAATTAAAAGTTCCGCGAAGAACGGTAAACATATTTTCTGCGAAAAACCTGTTGCCTTCGAACCTGAGGGCGTGGCAGAAGCAATTGAAGCCGTCGAAGCGGCAGGTGTGTTATTCCAGGTCGGATTTAACCGCCGGTTTGATCCAAACTTCACGCGCGTCCGTGAAATCGTCCAGTCCGGTAAAATCGGCAAAACTCATGTCATCAGGATAACCAATCGCGACCCGAAAAGACCAACCGCAGCTTACGCTAGTAGATCCGGCGGTCTTTTTTTCGACTTCTGCATCCATGATTTCGACATGGTGCGTTACATCAGCGGTTGTGAAGTAGAAAAGGTTTATTCCGCAGGCGCCGCGCTGATTGATCCCGAATTCGAAAAACTCGGCGATATTGATACCGCTTTAATCACCCTTCAGATGACGGACGGCTCGTTGTGCATTATAGACGTCAGCAGGGAAACGAATTACGGATATGATCAGCAGCTGGAAGTATTCGGCTCTGAAGGTAGCATCAGAGCGCTTAATACCACGCCTACCAGTACGATACTGAGTACTGCTGAAGGAGTGTTTACCGATAAACCACACTATTCATTCGTTGAGCGATATAAAGAAGCCTACGTTACGGAACTGCGGGAATTTTTTTCCTCTATCAGAAATCAAACTACTCCGCCGGTCACAGGTCAAGATGCCTTGCAGGCCGTCAAGATCGCCCAAGCTGCTGAGTTATCATTTAAGAAGAATAGACCCGTTAAGGTTGAGAGATGAAAAATATCACACTCGGTCTAATCGGCACAGGTAGAATAGGCAAATTGCATGCTGAGAATATCCTACGAATCCCGGGCACGCATCTCAAAATCATCGCCGACCTAAAGGCAGATAAAGCATGGGCGGAAAATATCGGACTGAACTATGCTCAGAGCGCGGACGCGATTTTCTCAGACAACGAAATCGAAGCCGTAATTATCTGCTCCCCATCCGCATTCCACATTGAGCAGATCGTCAAGGCAGCGCAAGCCGGAAAGCACATCTTCTGCGAAAAGCCCATAGGATTTGACCCAAAAACTATCGCTGAAACTCTTAAGGTGGTCGAGCTGCAGGGAGTTAAACTACAGATAGGATTCAATCACCGCTTCGATCCGGACTTGGTACAACTGAAAGAGGCTATCGATTCCGGAGTGATTGGCCGGAGCTATCTTATAAGGATCACAAACCTTGATCCGGCGCCCCCGCCCGCAGAGTATCTTATCACATCCGGCGGCCTATTCTTGGATACGACCATCCACGATATTGATTTAATACGCTTTTTGTCAGGAAGTGAAGTAGTAGAAGTTTATTCAGCCGGTGCTGTCTTGATAGATCCCTCCATAGGCAAGGGTGGGGATATTGATACAGCCCTAACCACTCTGAAACTTGAAAACGGAGCAATGGCTCTTATACATAATAGTCGTCAGGCAGTCTATGGTTTTGATCAACGAGTGGAGGTATTCGGGTCAAATGGCAGTATGTCCACAGAGAACAGAACTCGTTTTCAAACAGTTCTGAAAACCTCACAAGGCGTCATCTCGGATAAACCTATGGATTTCTTCCTTGAGCGCTACAAAGAGTCGTACCGGATAGAAATTGAAGAATTTATCCGGGTCATACGAGAAGACGGGCAAGTACCCGTAACCGGACGAGATGGCTTTATTCCGGTATTAATTGGCCTCGCTGCGAAACAATCTCTCCTGGAAGAGAGACCGGTTCGGATTGAGAATTATTCCAATTGAGCGTATGGAATATTAAGTTGATGTTAAAGAAAATGTCGCACGCGTTACTTTGATTTATCTGTTTCGTTGAATTGATGATTCGTTCAATCATATAATATAAGCTCGGTTTTTTGATTCGTAATATCTACAAAGGCACGATTACCGTATTGTTCAGAAAAAATGCGCGGCCACTCTTTTTTGCCGGGCCATGAATATCTGCCGCTGAAAAAACTAAAGGTTATTTCCGGAATATTAAGGGCTTTTTCTACAACTTCTTTTTTGGAATCCAAAAAATGTTCTCCGCAGAAGCTTATGGTAATGGGCGGCGTAAGACTATTTGCAACTTCAAGAATTTATTATTACACCTATTACTTTTTTATCGCTAAGATATTCATTGATGTGCTTTTACTGATCCTGTCCCTGGGAATTGTGCTCCTAACTATTTTCGTATATTAGGATTTGATTTTTACGAGTAATCTTATCAATCGGTCTTTTCTTTTATCCTGCTCATTATCTTATCAAAATCTTCCATCCCGATAAGATCTTTTTCGGTAAACGATAATCCGAACTCATCTTCAAGGGAAAAAATCAGATTAAGGTGAGTCAATGAATCCCAGAAAATAAGATCGCCGTTCTCTATCTTTTCTCTGATCTCTTTTTCGGACAGGTTCAATACTTTTGAAAGTACCTGTATAATTTTAAGTCTAATTTCAGATTCATCCATCATTCAGTTCTCTGATTTTTATCATCCCCTCGTTAACGTTCCGGTATTCTGAACTGTTCAATTCGTAGGTGACCCTGTTGTTATCCACTCTTATTCGTTTGAACCCTAACTCATCATAAAACTTTTCCAAAAACCCGTTTTTAGGGGTTTTTTCGTACTGCGCGAATAACTTATTGACGCCGTTTACCAACGCGTCTGTCACAATTTTGTTCATCACCGCAAATTCGACTTTTCTTCCTATAGCGCGGCAACTCATCAGGAAAGAATCGATACGCCATTCAGATTCTTTCAAATCTATCAAGTAAGAGCCGATAATTCCATATTCTCCGAATTTATCCTCAAGAGAATAGCCATACAATAATTTATCTGAATCGGAAATAAACTTTTTCAACTCACCCATACTGTACCTTATAGTGGTCATATTGAATTGATTGGTCTTTAAATAAAGCTGGCTAATCCGGTCAAGATCAGTTTCTCTGACTTTAAAAACAGTAAGCTGTAACGAGAGTGACTTAATAAATGAATTCAGATCCGGATATGAAGATTTCTCTTCCTTTCGTTTCTGTTCGGAGCGATAAGATTCAGTTCTGAGACTGTCATCAACTGACCGGGTAAGTGAGTCAAAATATCCTCCTTCGGTCAATATCCGCACCGATTCCTGAGGACCATCGCCCGAATACACCACTGTAGTTTCCGGGACTCCAGCCAAAATTTCCTCACATTCGAACTCGCTGTCATCTAAATGGACGATACTATCCGCACCAATATTCAGCTCTTTCGCTATCGTTTGTATATTATGACTCTTGGGCAACCAGTTTATTTGTTTGACAATAAAATCATCCCAGGCGAGAGGCATATTACGATTTTCAAACAGCTGCTTTACATCCTCCTCGTTATTTTTACTGTTAATACACAGAATTACTCCGTTCTTCAGAAGGGTCGTCATATATTCCCAAAATTCAGAATATCCTGTGCCGGTTTTCAGAGAATCGTAAACACTCTCCTCTCCGTCTTCGCCTAAAATCCCATCCCATGCCGTGTAATCCAGATCAATTGATAAGCACTTTTTTTGAAAGCCGAATACGATCCTCATTATCGAAAGGTATCGTTTGGCTATCAGGATCGTCGCTTCTTTAGTCAACGGATATTTCGCGATTCGTTCCATACTTTCGGAATAGATATTTACTTCGGGCATCATTGATCTCACTTTTTCCATATCCAAGAGGTAAGCGTTAGCGTTGGATTCACAAAACTCTCTTATTATTTCATCAGACTTATTTACAGCCTCATCCTTTATGAACGAATGAACAAGAACCCTGACCGAATGATTCCTCTCCATAAAAGAGGAAATATTCCCTAAAGTTGTCTCGACATATTTTGCTGTTTCCGAATCAGAATCGCCGATATCAGCTTTTCGCCAATTAACGATAAGCATATCAAATTCTCCGGAGAATATATTTTCCAACTCGAACGAATCCTGAAGTATATTATTGAAATTACTATACTTACAGTCCAATGAATATTGTTCAAACAGAGTCAAACCTCTTAATACAGGCTCCATAACTTCTATAGAGTATGAACGAAGAAAGCCTATTTTATAGGAGTTTTTGTCATCCTCTTCAGAATTATTCGACAACGACAATAAGTCCGAATAAGAGAATTTTCTTATCAATTTACTACTCAACGGTTCCACTCCGGTATAAAATCCATGTTTTCCCCGAACAGATAATTTAACAAGTTCAATCTTTTATCACTATAGGAAATGTTTATCTCAATTTATACGATTACCGATACATATCGCTCAATAATTCAGAGGCTAAACAGTGAAATATTAAAGTCTTAGCGATTTTCACCGATAATATTATTGTATGAAAAATGTGAAAGAAAGTGCTATAGTGAGAACTTTTAAAAGCAGGCAGAAGAAATATTGTCCTATCATGATTATCTCATTGATCACTATAAATTAAAGTAGCCCAATATCGAACACAGCATTTTAAATTAGGGATTTTCAAAATGATAGTGAATAAAAATGAGGTAACTAAAGCAAGCCTAAACCTTGAGATGATGGATATCGCAAGGAGATTAAGCCTTGACAACTACAAAGAAGCTTTAGAATTTCCAAAATATTTTCAGATTGAGACGGTTAGACTTTGTAATGCCCACTGTCCTTTTTGCCCTGTGGACGAATGGGACAAATCGGTTCCGTTTATGCCTGAATCACTATTTGATAAAATTGTAGATGAAATGAGCAAATATTCTGATTGGATTGAATTTGTCGCTGTCCAAAGAGCCGGCGAGCCGTTAATGGACAAAAACATTGCGCTGCACATTGCAAAGCTTAAAAAAGCAGGGATAAAAAGGACAAGTATATCTACTAACGCATCGTTGCTGACCGAGAAAAAAGCGATAGAAATTATCGAAGCGGGACTTGACGAGATAATGTTCTCTATTGATTCCGTTGAGAAGGAACAATATGAAAAGATGCGGGTGGGCTTGAAATTCGAAACTACATTAAAGAATATCGTAAAGTTTTTTGAACTTCGTGAGAGGATGAAACCTGACATGGTCGTTCGGGTCAGAGGCGTATCTTTTTTCAATCTAACTGATTCCGACCAGAGAGATGAAATGGAACGATGGGAATCATTTTGGAGCCTGCTCAGAAAACCGCACGACCGGATTTATATGAAACAAGCCCACAGCTGGGGAAATCAGGTTGAATGGGAAGGTAATATTCCTGATTACGGCTCGATTTATCACCCATGTATTCTTCCATGGTCCACAATGCATATAACCGCTATGGGAATAGTGCCACTTTGCGGACAAGACTACGATGCCCATATGAACATCGGAGACATAAATACGCAATCAATAGCGGAAGTCTGGAAGAATGAGAAATGGACGGAAATTCGTGAGAAACATCAATCCGGAAATCGCAATGATATTAGTATGTGCCGTGGATGCAGGCTATTTGATGAAGAGTTCAGTCTCGAGAAAAAGCGATCACCACAATTCGCTTAATGTTTTCAAGATCTCAAATGTAGATACAAATTCTTATAAATACTAATATGAGTGAAATCAAAAGATGTACGGTTGAAGATATTCCCGCTCTTTTTGAGTTGTTCAGCAATGTATATAAGCATAATCCACGTCTTCAGGAACTCAATTACTTTAATTGGCAGTTCAAAAACCAACCCGGCAATGAAAACGGAGAATACTCCTTTTGGATTGAGTGGGATAATTCAAAAATAGTCGGCTTTTTGGGTTATATCCCCATTGAATTTATTTATGACAACAAAGTGCAAACCGGTTGCTTTGCATACAATTGGTATACCTCAGGATCAAACGGTTCCGGTTTAAATCTTATGTATAAACTGTGGGAGAAATTCGATAACAGGTTCTATATCGGTCTCAGCGATGCCTCAATAGACATCTATAACCGTTTAAACGTTCCGCTGCTCGATAAAATGCCTCGTCGAATCGGAATAATCGATTCCGAAAAAGTTTTCGCTTTATTTTCCTTAACTGGCGATTCTACCCTGAATACGTTATTGAAATCTGAGGAAATGCTTTCAAAATTTAGAGATTCAACTGATATTAGCCCTGTTGGACGTTTTAGCGATACGGACGAATTCCGTTTTGAAGATCAACCAACCGTCAAAGGTTATGTCCGCCGCTCCGGCAAATTCCTGAACTGGCGATACTTCGATATTCCCGGGCATAACTACAAAGCTATCACCGGACCCGGCAATATGTTTGCGGTTTATCGAATCGAAAATATTATGGACAAAAAAGAGAGTGTCCTTAAAATAATAGACTGGAATTTCAACGGTGAATCGGCAAAAAATGCGCTGTCGTTTATTCTCAAAGAGGGCATTAGTTCCGGCGCAATTATGATTGATTTCTTCTGCACCGATTCCGGCACAAACAATTCTTTCGATTCCAACGGGTTTATCAACGAAGACTCTTTCAAGGAGAACATTCCATTTCTTTTCAGACCGTTAAATTTCAATAACGGAGGAATTAGTCTCGCCATAGATACTCCTCCCCATATGAAAAAAAGGGAAATTGATTTCTCCGAATGGTATATATCGCGGGGTGACGGCGATATTGACAGGATAAAACTTTGAAGAAAAAACCGACACTAACGGTTTATATGACTAATTATAATCATAGCCGCTTCCTGAAATATTCGCTAAAAGCCGTTCTTGAGCAATCTTACCAGCCGATGGAATTTATAATTATTGACGATTGTTCCACAGACAACAGCTTGGATGTTATTGAAAAGTTTGCCGAGAAATATCCGATAATTAAAATAATCCGTAACAAAAAAAATCGCGGCGTTCTTTACAACGTTAACCGTTTAGTGGAAATGTCAAAGGGCGATTATGTTTATGGAGTTGCCGCCGATGATGTAATAATGCCCGGATTCCTTGAGAAAACTATGGCGATGTTCGAGAGGCATCCGAAAGCCGCTCTTTGCTCGACACTTTCAATTTTATTAGGAGAAAAAGGAGAAAATTTAGGAATTTGTCCCACACCGGTGGTATCAAAAAAGTCGGAATATTTTTCGCCCGGCGATAGCTATCGGTTGATACGGGATTTCGGTTCATGGATGATGGGAAATTCTGTGGCGTTTCACCGTGAGCGCTTATTGAATGTTGGAGGGTTCGACCAGAATCTCGGCTCTTTCAGTGATGGATTTATTCATCTTGTACTGGCTCTCCGCCACGGAGTTTGCTACATACCGGAGCCTCTCGCTGCATGGCGCAGACTTGACGAAGGCTTAGCGGCTTCAACCAAATCAGATGTCACCTTATGGCTTGAAAATAAGAGAAGAGCCGCAAATATAATGAGAACGGAGTACAGCGACCTTTTCCCATCCGAATTCATCAGCTATTTTGAACGACAGCAGCTTTTCAGAGCGCTTATTACCGCGAAAGGATCGAAAGAAAAACGTGAGTATCTAAGAGAAGTGATCTCGATTATCTATAGTAAATCTAAACTCTCAAAATTCGGTTGGACAGGAATCCTAAATTTTACGGTTTTGATAAGGAGATCTCTCGATCGGTTCGTCTCTTTCTTGACCTATCAACTGTCGAAATTCAAATCCGCTTTGAGGGCAGGATGAGTATTTACAAAATAATTTGGGATTTCAGAAGGTTATGGCTCAAATGGTTTATACTTTTGTCCATCGGCTATTTTTTGTTTTATTTTGGGATGAGTCCTGGAGTGATAGCACTGATTTTAATAATTTTCGGTCTATGGACAAAAACTTTTTATCAAACAATTACCTTTTTAGGATTGTTTCCCGGAGTCGGGCTCAATCTATACCGGGCTTTGACTATACCCTTATTCTGGCTGCTAAACAGTTTCGGGTTCAGCATGTATAAACTATTTTCAGGAAGGAAATCATAACTTCGATATGAAGGTCCCTTTCCTTGATCTCTCTATAACCTCTGAGGAGGAGCGTTCCGAGCTGCTTGATGCCGTAGAAACCGTTATGAAACACGGCAGGTTGGTTCTCGGCCCCGAGGTGGAAGAGTTCGAGACACGTTTCGCAGAACATTGCGGACGAAATTATGCCGTGGGAGTCAGCTCGGGAACCGACGCTTTATATCTCGGACTCAGAAGTCTCGGCATCGGTCCCGGGGACGAAGTTATCGCTCCCTCACTTTCTTGGATAGCCACTGCCAATGCGATTTCTCTTACTGGCGCTACTCCTGTCTTTGCGGATATTGCCGACGACCAGAACATTTCTCCCGATAGCGTGCGAAGACTAATCTCGGATAAAACCAAAGCGCTACTTCCGGTTCATTTTAACGGAAAAGTCTGTCAGATGGACAAGTTATCTGAAATTGTCAGGGAACATAATTTACTGATGATAGAAGATGCCGCTCAGTCGTTCTCCGCCCGATTTAACGACAGTGTAGCAGGTTCTTTCGGAGACATCGCCTGTTTCAGTCTTAATCCGATGAAAATATTCGCTGCGGTCGGAGAGGCTGGAGTTATAGTTACGGATGACCCCGAAATTAAAAAGCGTTTGATCAGCTTGCGCTATGCCGGAACTATTGACAGAGAACTGTGCGTTGAGCCGGGATTAAACAGCAGACTTGATACTATTCAGGCAGCTATGTTGCTGGTGCGGTTCAACAGGGTTGAAGACATTGTTGAACGAAGAAGGGAAGTAGCCGGCAGCTATTCCGAACTGCTTCGTGATTTAGTAGTAACTCCGGAAGACAGCGATGGAGAAAGACAGGTATATTACACATATACTATTCGGTGTGAGAACAGAGATGAATTGAAAAAACATCTTGAATCGAAAGGGATAGAAGTTAAGATACGTCATCCGATACTTATGCCGTTGCAACCGGCTTACAAAGACAAATCCCGCGCGGAATTCTCGAACGCTGAAAAGATCATCGGTGAGATCCTCAGTCTTCCTGCAAGCGAAGCTGTTTCCAACGAGGAAATTGAATACGTTGTTTCCTCTATAACCGAGTTTTATAAGGGATAAATTTTTATGCCTGAGAGTCCGATAATTTATAATTCCAACGAGGTCCTTGAACTCAGTGAAAACGATCTTTCAGTCCTCAGGGAGTTGGCTGAGAACTCCGCACTCCGAAGGTCGAGGATTTGCATGCACTTGAGCGAAAACGATCCGGTTCAGGAGATGGTCATCGGACTTTGCCGGGACAGTTATATTCGTCCTCATCGGCATATAGGCAAATCAGAATCGTATCACATCATTGAGGGAGAACTTACGGTGATACTCTTCGACGAATCAGGGCAGGTGACCAAAAGAATCGAAATGAGCGCAACAGATGCTCACCTGAATCTTATCTACAGGCTCTCAAAGGAAGCCTGGCACATGGTCATCCCACAGACAGAATACGTGGTATTTCATGAGATTACTAACGGACCCTTTAAGCAATCGGACACTGAATACGCCAGCTGGGCTCCGCATGAGTCCGAATCGGATGAGATAGTTCTCTTTTTAGAGGATTTGTCTGAATAGTTCTTAAGGCTTGTGGATGTAATCAAGAGGCAGAGTTTTTATCTTATCCCAATTGGCATTTATCCATGATACTACCCCATCAATTCCATCCTCCATTGACACACGCGGCTGCCAGTCAAATTCTATTCTTGCTTTTTTAGAATCAATAACGTATGCCCTATCCTGTCCGGGACGTTCTTCCACACTTTCCACTACTTCGCTGAACTCGACTGACATTTTTTCGCATATCATCTCAACCACTTCTCGCACGGAATAACCGCCGTCGGGTGACAGATGATAAATAGCTCCTTTCGAACCCGACAACATTGCGCTCAATTCTCCTAAGGAGATGTCGCTGATATGTATAAATGACTTAACCGCCGTGCCGCCGCCGTGAAGCTGGAGTTTTTTCCCGCTTTTTATATAAATAATAGTGCGCGGAATAATTTTCCAGAGCTGCTGATGCGCTCCGTATACATTCGTTGAACGTATCATCGTAAGCGGAAAATCATAGTTTTTTTGAATTGTAAACAAATGTAAATCCGCTGCCGCTTTTGACGCCGCATAAGGTGTGGAGGGATTGAGAGGAGCGTCTTCAAATACGGATCCTTCGCATGAGCCGTAAACCTCAGGCGAAGATATATGAACATATTTCCTCAAGTAACTGCGGTCTTTCAAGAAATTAATCATTTTTGAAAGCGATACCACGTTAGTTTCATACCAGTGTTCGGGATGCTCCCAACTCGGAGCAACTTCACTTTGAGCGGCAAAGTTTACTACATAGCTGGGTTCCGTATCATCAAGCAAATTTATCAACTCGGGCATATCTTTATTCATGTCTAATTGATGGAAGCTGAAATCCCCGGAGCTCCTGTTGTTATAAGGAAGGAAAACACTATTTTTTTCAGGTGACCGACTGACACCAATAACTTCATACTCGCCTTCTTCCAGCAGCAGATCAATAAAATCGCTCCCCGAAAAGGAGTTACTCCCTAACACCACAACCTTCATCTTATCTGAAATATTTTTTACCCCCTGATAATTAACGTTTAGGAACCGAACCTACAGCAAGCACATAATGCCCCATCTTGTCGAATCCGGTGTGCAGCACTTCATCGTTCATCGAATACATAAAAACGTTTTGAAAACAGTTGCTCAGGAGACTTTCCAAAGTTTCATGTGTTTTCCAATTTATGTGTCCTATTTTGCTTTCACGTGAAGCCCATTCTTCAGCGTACTTATTTGGAGTGCCGAGTATCAACATCCCGTCGTCCGTGAGTGAATCAGCGATATTTCTCACAAACACATCTTCCTTATTCGGCTCCACATGCTCGATAACGTCTAAGGAATAAGCGGCGTTATAAGGTCCTCCGGATAACGGTCCCGATGTAGCGTCATAAACGTCAAAACGGATATTCTCGAACTGCTGCATTCTTTCACGGTTATCCTCCACCATCCTGCTGTCCCAATCGGTAGCGTTCACACTCCTGACAGCCGACGCCACAAGAACAGTGCCGAAGGCATCACCGCAGCCCACCTCCATTACCCTGAAATCAGGCTTCATCA
The DNA here is from genome assembly GCA_022573815.1 of Candidatus Neomarinimicrobiota bacterium. Classification (NCBI taxonomy): domain Bacteria; kingdom Pseudomonadati; phylum Fidelibacterota; species Fidelibacterota bacterium. The sequence goes on along the minus strand of JACZTG010000024.1, from coordinate 12,579 downwards.
TTTTCATAACGAACTTATACCTGGCGAGATGAAAGAGAAGATGCTTCGGATCATTCTTCAGCGAAAAATAGGCATGGGGGCCCAATATGAACTTTTCTTCGCTATCGTTTTCATAGCCATGGTCAAACTGATCTTTGTGATGTTTCGGTAATAATATTTCTGTCGTCATTCTGCCCTCTTCTAAAAGTTTAAAAAACTTTTATTCAAAATATATGAATCCATGATCGCCTGAATATCCGCTGTGGCTGAACCACCATTCCCACTCTTCGGGAGAAAAGAAACATTCTCCCGTCAGCACCCAGCACATCATATTGACTTTTTCTTCCTCGTTGCGGTAAGATTCTACAACGATATATTTATTTTTCTTTCCAACCCTCTCTATCTCTGAAAACGCCTTATCCAAGTCATAGCAATAAAGGTTATGAAGCGTATTTAATGATATAATCAGATCAAAACTGTTATCTTCAAAAGGAAGCGACACGGCATCCGCAACTTTTAAGTTACCCCTTATTTCCTCTTTGGAATTTTCGACGGCATATTCCGAAATGTCTATCCCTTGAACTTTCAATCCCGGAACCGCCTGAGTCAATTCGTAAAGCAGAAACCCTTTACCGCAGCCCACATCCAACACACTGTCTCCCGGCTTAAGACCGTAATGTGTGGCGATCTTTTCAGCTACAGAACGCCATCTGCCGTCATATTTATATCCGCCGAACCCGAATTTTCTGTCTCCGTCCCAGTAATCATATCCATATGATTTAGCCTTTTTGATAGCTTCCGCTTTCGGGTATTCTGTCATCCTCGCCAGATAATCGCGCTTGGTTCCCGAATGCTGATCCGTAAGAAAATCTATATAAGCCATTTAGACCTCTGCTCTTTCGCTCAGCATTGATTCAAACTTATTCATAGATTTTTCCAGCTGCTTTTCTAACCGTTTTTCCCGGGATATATTACTATTGGAAAATTCACGCCGCCTGTTTCCGCTGGAAAGGAAATCGTTCAGCATTATGGCGCACCATTTCATCTGATAAACTGGCAGTAGGAGATTCATCCTGAATTGATGAAAGCCGGCATCAGAATATTCTGATGATACGGTTTCAGAAAATGCCGAAAAATGTTTCATGCTTACAGGAATTTCAGGTTGACAAAAAAAGTCGCAAACAAGCTTTGCCGGGTCGTCCCATCCGGCGTATTCAAAATCGAAAAATCTCAGCGCCCCGGATTCCGTTATAATTGCATTGTGAAACCCGAAATCTGATGGCGATAAACACCAGTCAGTATCCGGTAATATGTCGCTAATTTTTATTCCCTCTACAGCGGAGTCGGCCACAACTTCACTCTTTACGCTGTCCCAATAAGGAATAAGATTATCATTCACAAATAATTTTGCGGTGTTAGAAACGTCGTAATCTATCTTTATCTCGCTCAAACTCTTTAATCGGTTGCTTACGTTATTTAGATGTCCGTTAATTGAAAAATATGCTTCAGACGCTTTGTGAATACTTTTAGCCCGTGTAGAATTCTTTCGGGAGTTTAGCTCAACCCAGAAGTACAATGCTTCCGATACGAGATGTTCATCAACGTCTTCCGGCAAAATTTTCTTTCCTTCCGCGTATTCAAATAATGCGTTCCTGTTTTCCATATCCTGAACTACGGGACGAGGGATGCGGTGAATACCTTCGCACCAGAGAAAATCGGAAAAGCCGAATTCTGCGCTTAACCGGTCTCTCCTGTCCTCTTTGTCCGTGTAATAAGATTTCATCAAATACTTATATTTGCTGGTTTCGAGTTCATACACACGGTTATTTGCTCCGCCGCTGATTTCTTTAATTGCAAACGGAGACAGATCTCCAATTTTACTTAATAAAATGATTGCCTGATTATTTAATGACACTTTCAAACCGACAGCGCCGAATTTTCAGGAAAAAGGGTCCCTATCATCTCCCACGAGTTGAATCTCATTAGTTCATCGCTGTCCTTATGTTGATTATTCGGATCGAATAATATCCCGTTAACTTCTTCCGGGAAGCCGCTGTCCAGAAGAAAACCGGGTAGATCGTCCACAAAAATATCGCACCGGATGAGAGCTATCCTCGCATATTTGTATTCCCTTGTGGTTTCAAAGAAAACGTCACTGAGCATTAATCCGCTCGATTTTATCCATTGCAGAGCCGCAGCGTGCAAATCGTATTGGGGGCCGATGACCGGATGCCTCGTCTTGTGGCTGATAACAACCGTTTCCCAGCCTATTTCAGCGCATATACCGATAAAATCCTCAACACCCTTATAGATACGGGCATCATCCATTTTGGTCCCGTACACGTAACCCTGGAGTTCCGTCCATTCAGCTTCCCTGCCCTCACCGAGCAACATCTGTTTCACGCTTTCTTTTGTTTTCAAGCTGTTTTCGGGAAGCATATTTTTCTCCGCCGCAGCTGCCGCGAACACTCCGTCATAATTGACGATAGTATTATCAAAATCAATTCCGATGATCATTATGTCAGTTAAATCCGTTTGAAGTTTGAATTATAGGACGCAGCGTTTTCCCGGTATCCAGATCGTCAATCGCCTGATTTACCTGCTCAAGCGTGTAGGACTGTGTGATAAGAGGCGCAAGGTCTATCACTCCCGATTCGAACATTTCAAGATATTCGGGGAAATCTTTATCGGGATCATTGTCGCCACCCCATGTTCCCAATATATTCTTGCCCATATTGAGTTCGTGCGGATCCAATTGCAGCAGATCACCCTCTTTAGCATTCCCTATGACGATCACACTCCCACCCCTTACCCTTACAGATGCAAGCGCCTGAGCCATAACTCGGGGAATTCCGGTAGCCTCAACCGCATAATCCAATCCATCGGCAGAGATTTTTCTTATCTCTTCTATAGGATCACACTCAGTTGGGTTTATAAGATGAGTAGCTCCCACACTCTTTGCGGTAACGAGTTTATCATCAAATAGGTCTACCGCTATTATCGGGTCGCAACCCGCTATCTTTGCGCCCTGAACAACGCATTGCCCGATTCCGCCGACCCCGAAAACCACCACCGAATCGCCCTTTTTGGCAATCACAGTGTTTCTTAACACACCGAACCCTGTAGGGACCGCACAGCCCAAAAGCGCTGCTTCATCCAAAGGTAAGCTACCGTCTATCCTGGTAAGTCTGTTCTCGCTGATCACACTCTGATTCATAAAAGTGGTAATACCGCCCGCGTTTATCCGGTAGCCGTTACTCCCGTAAACAGTGCCCGGAACGTCATAGCCCTCGCCCTTCATCCAGGAAAGCAAAACATAATCATCTTCTTTTACCTTTGTGACCCCGATCCCGACTTCCAAAACTTTTCCCGTCCCTTCATGTCCGAGACAATGCGGCAGGAACTTGTCTTCACCTTTGTGTCCGCGGCATTCGAGAACTTGTGTGCGGCATATACCGCTGTATAATACATCCACAAGCACCTGACCCTCTTTCAGTTTTGGAATTTCTATATCCATAAGTTCAAGAGGTTTCCCTGTTTCAACTAATACCGCTGCAGTCGTTTTCAAAAACTTACTCCCAATTCCGACAGGTAAGTCTTTTCATACACTTCCGTTATCCTGCTTCTGATACTCTCCGAATCCAGCCCGAAATGTTTTCTGGCGTATGTCTGGTTGCCGCTTCGGTGCATAAAACTGTCTTTCGCTCCCACTGACAACAACTTTGCGGTAATCTCGCTTCGAAGTTCTTCTGCCGCTTTCCATTCAGAAACAGCGCCACCCAGACCTCCGATAATACCGTGTTCCTCAACGGTCACAACCAATCTGAAGTTATTAAACGCCTCTTCCAGGTATTCCCTGTCAAGCGGTTTTATAGTATGGAAACTCATCAGTTCCGTTGAAATCCCCTCAGTTTCGAGCATCTCAGCCGCCGCCATCGCTTCAGGAGTTATATTTCCCGTTGAGAGAATACAAACCTCGTTGCCCTTTTTCAGTCTTATACTTTTTCCGATAGAAAAATTCGGAACTGAATCATGCACGAGCGGTTCGTTTTTCTTGCCCAGCCTGAGATATACCGGTTTATCATGTTTTAACGCCGCCCGTAACGCCCCTCTTACCTCATAGGAATCTGCGGGAGCCACGATGCTGATTTCGGGAAGCGACCTTAATATCGCAATATCCTCGAACGAATGATGCGTTGCTCCGTTACCCGCATAAGAGAATCCTCCTCCAACGCCGACGATTATTACGGGATTGCCGTTGTAACAGACATCTACTTTTATCTGCTCAAAACATCGCGCGGTAACAAATGTGGCAATCGTATAGACTATCGGCTTGAAACCGCCCATAGACAACCCTGCCGCCATTCCGATAGCGTTCGCTTCAGCAACTCCGGCATTATAAAAATTGTTTGGATTTGCTTCCTTGAAAGGATCGAACAAGCGGTTACCAATGTCCCCTGTAACGAGAACGATATCGTCCCGCAATTTGCTCTGCTTTAAAAGTTCATCTGCGAAGGCGTTTCTCATTAGATAGTCAGCTCCAGGATTGCTTTCCCGACTTCATCCTCAGTCGGAATCCGATAATGCCAATTATTGTCGTCCTCCATAAAAGAAACGCCCTTACCCTTTATGGTGTGCGCTATTATCGCTATCGGTTTGCAACTGTTATCGGGGAAATAACTCATCGCATCAGCCAGTTCGGTCATATCATGCCCGTTCACTTCATATGTTGACCATCCGAACGCTTCCCATTTTTCCGCCAAAGAGTCAAGCGAGAGAACTTCCCTGCTTCTTCCTGTTGCCTGCCACTTGTTAAAATCTATCACTACCATAAGATTTTCGAGGTCGTGCGCCGGAGCGAACATCGCTGCTTCCCATACCGAACCCTCGTTACATTCTCCGTCGCTCATCACTACAATTGTTTTCGCGTTGTAATTCTTGATCTTGTTTGCAAGCGCAACCCCGACTCCCATCGGAAGACCGTGACCGAGTGATCCGGTTGCGACTTCCAAACCCGGCAAAGCGTTTGCTATCGGATGCTCGCCCAGCAAGGTATCTTCCCTTGCGTAACTGTCCAGCAGATCTAAAGAAAAAAATCCTCTGAGAGCCAATACCGCATAAAGAGCGGCAGCTGCGTGTCCCTTACTGAATATCAATCGGTCTCTCCCCTCTCCGTAGGGATTCTCCGGGTCTACGTCCAGACCGTACCAATAAGCGGCGATAAGTATATCCACCACCGATAGAGACGAGCCGAGATGAGGAGATTTTGACTCGAACGACATTCGAACTATCTCTTTTCTGGCTTTTGAGGCGATTCGCTCCAGCTGAGAGTTTGCGACTTCCATCGTCGTCATCATGACAGGTTCAGCTCCTGCATCCGCTTTATGTTGTAATAAAGTGGGTTGTTCATACCGTCTTTTACGGTGCCTTTATTATAAGCGGCAATAATTCCGGTGATAGCGTCCTCTATAGTGTGTTTAGTTTCAAAGCCGAGTTCTCTGCCGATCTTATCGGAATTGACATGGTAAGAGCGGATGTCGTCAGTGGGGACATAATCTATTTCAATACTATCCTTTCCGACTTCTTCCGCAACCATCAAGGCGATATCCTCCACCGATCGATTTTCATACCCCGCATTGAATACTTTACCGTGTATCTTTTCAGAATCAGCCTCAAGAACGGTTGTATAGACTCGAACCATATCGTTAATATGAATATTCGGGCGAAGTTGTTTTCCGCCGAATACTTTTATGCTGTTGTTTATAAGAGCGTGAATAGTCAGAAGGTTTACCGTCAGATCCAACCGAAGCCGTTTTCCGTAGCCGCATACGGTTGCGGGTCTGATTATCGTCCAATCCGACTTGTTGGGATTTTTCCATTCTGATAATTTTTCTTCGCACATCAGTTTAAATCGCGAATAATCCGTCAGAGGATTTTTCGGAGTATCCTCTTTCACATCCGCTTCCTCTCTGACGCCGTAAACGCTGGACGAACTTGCGTATATGAACCGTTGTACGCCTGTTTCCTCCAATGTGGAGAGTATTCCGTCAAACGAATCAAGGTTGATACTTTTGCCCAATGTTGGGTTCAGATCAAAACTCGGGTCGTTGGAGATACAGGCGAGATGAATAACTGCTTCGGATTCGCTGAAAGCCTCACGCAGGTCATCCTTATTTCGTATGTCGCCATTTATGCATCGAAGATTCTTGTGACCGCTATACTCTCCAAACACATCTTCCCCGTAGATGAAGAGGTCCAGAACGGTTACTTCTTTCCCTTGTTCAAGAAGCGTTGGGACGAGTTCGCTCCCTACATATCCACCGCCGCCGGTGATCGCTATCTTTTTAAATTCGTTCATTTTAACAATGATATAAGTGTTTTTTTCAACGATATTTTCGTGATAGGCTCTTTGTTTCCGACTATTTTTACAGCCAGCGCTCCTACCGCATTCCCGATGAACGACACAATTTCGAGAGGCACACCCCTTGCGCTCAGAAGCGAAGAAAGTGAAAAGAAAGTATCGCCCGCTCCCATCCGGTCAACGATATTTCCGGCAAGCGCGGGAGCTTTTATGTGTCCTGTCTCCCGGGAGAATGCGCTGCTCCCGTTCGCTCCCCGCGTAACGATAATCTGTCCATAATCCATCTTTTCGTACACGTTTTCGAGCAAGTCCTCTACGTCTCCAAACTTATTCCGGTTTTCAAGACGCAGTTCGGATTCATCCACCGTGACCAGTTCCGCTCTCGGATATTTTGAAATAAAATTATAGCCAAAATTACCGGCATTGCTCTGCACGTTCACTGCAAGGTGAGTCTTTGTTTTGCTTAAAGAGTTTATCGTGTTCTCCGATATCAGACCATGACCGTAATCGCAAACCAACACGGCATCGGATTCATCAAGCTGAGCGTCAAGAATTTCGATTAGCTCTTTCTCCTGCTTCTTACTCAGGTCTTCGTCATTTATCGTGTAAATTTCGATCAGCTTATGAAAGAAATAGTCATCAATTATCCGTTTTTTAACTATTGTGGGAGAATCGGTCTTGTAAATAAATTTTGTTATAATGTCCGGATTAAGCTTCTCCTTGATCAATTCCTCGTATGATTCTCTATCGCCTAAATAGGTTACCAAGGTTACATCTCCGCAGAATTCCGCAACCTGATTTGCGATGGCGAGCGAACCGCCGAGATGGATTTCAATATTTTTCTGCCTGAGAACTAAATGAGGGTCTTTCGAGGACTTGCCTATAGTATCGCCGTATATGTATTCGTCAATTATAGCCTCACCGACTATCGTAACTTTCAGGTCCTGTAGTGAATTCAGAGTGCCGAGTATCTCTCCTTGTGAATAACGGTTCTTTAGCCCGGAGATAAATTTCTTCGCTTCATCTGAAATCAGATGCAGGTTTTCGTTGATGATCTTTGATGAAGAAAATGTTTCCTCATCTGTGTAGATTATTCGTCCGCCCACTTTAGCGATAGCCTTATTTTCGTTGGCTATCTCTCCTGTGATATCCTCATCAGGATTCTTATAATCGCTTCCCTTTACATAAATATCGGGAGTCAATAATTCTATCGTATGAACCGCCGAGGGCCACTTGTTGATAGCAACGTAATTCACTTTTTCTAAGGCGCCTATCGTTTCCGCTCTGTAGAGCTCATCAAAAACCGGCCGATGCGGTCCTTTATTCACATACTCATCCGGCGTTATGGTCACCACCAATATATCGCCGTTTTTCTTTGCCGCTTCTATATGCTTTATATGTCCGGGATGAAGTAGATCGAACACTCCATGGCAGAGTATGACTTTCTGGCCGGCTTTCCGATGCTCCTTCAGAAGTTCGGGAAGCTCCTCAAGTTTTACTATTTTATCCCGCGCATCCAAGATATTTGAACCACTCCTCCGTTGCTTCGCTGATCGCCTCAGGCTCCCAAACAGGAGCCTCATTCCAATACTCTATGTTATCCAACATTGTCTTTACGCCCTCTTCAAAAGTGACTTTGGGCTGCCAACCAAGGGTTCCCCTGATCTTTGAAATATCCCCGAATGTGCAGTCCGGTTCGCCCGGTCGTTTCGGAACGAATATCACATCTCCGCCAAGCAGCTCCACCAACCTGTTTATCGAATAGGCGTTTCCGGAACCCACATTAAATATCTCGTTTGTCACATCTGATTCCGCAGCCTTCAGATAAGCATCCGCAACATCCGTCACAGATACGAAATCCCTTGTCTGAGTCCCGTCACCAACGACCGTAAACGGTTTGCCCGCCAATTTTTGGGCAAGAAACACACCGAATACAGCCCCGTAAGTTCCCGATGTTCTCGAACGCGGCCCATATACGTTGAACATCCTGAGACTCACCACCGGCAGGTCATAAACCTTCCCCCAATGCATGACATATTGTTCTCCGACAAATTTTGTCAAAGCGTATGGATACTCAGGCTCTGTCTTTGCCGATTCAGGAGTCGGAAACTCTTTTGTCAATCCGTAGCAAGAAGACGATGCGGCATAAATAAATCGTTCCACTCCGGCATTTCTTGAAGCTTCCAAAACCGAGACTGTGCCGTCAACGTTTGACTTATGATAAAGAGACGGATTCACTATCGAGGGGACTATATCAGCCAAAGCAGCGATATGGAAAACCCAATCCACATCCGCGAAATATTCCGTTATCTCTTCCTGAACAGATATGTCGGCATGCACTACATTCAGGTTCTCAAACTCTGACAAATGATGCAGGTTTTCCTGCCTGCCGGTTGAAAAATTATCCAAAACAGTCACATCGTGTCCGTCGCCGAGCAGCCTTTCGGTAATATGACTGCCGATAAATCCTGCTCCCCCGGTCACTATTGTTTTCTTTTTATTCAATTTCCACCTTCAGCTCATTGTTAAAATCTGAGAGGTAAACCTCAATCTCCGGATCGTATCCTTCTGTCGTTAAATAATTTTCAAAATAGCTGACTGCCATTTTCCGGTCGCTCTCATCCCGCGCCATTTCAGCAAAACTGATGATAGCGTCTTTATATTCGGGGTCTAATGACAGCACACGATCAATCTGTTCACGCGCCTTTTCCTTTTCATCCTCCGCCCACAACACTGTTGCAAGACTTACTTTGTACTCGGCGTTTGAAGGTTCTATCCTTACGAGCTTTTCAAATATCTCCAACGCCCTTGAGTTGTTGCCGGAATTATAATCTTTCTCGCCCATTTTTGATAAAGCGGGCACGAACGAGGCGCTGTTCAATTTATATGTTGTATAAGCGCGTGAATCATCGACTCCTAATCTTGTATTGAATCTTTTATCCATTTCGTATTCAAGTCCGGTAAGTTTCTTGATTAAGTCTGTTGACATTCCGCCGGTTATCAAAACGATGTATTTTGCTTCGTTTAAAACAAGGTCATCTATCATCCTCAAATAGATCTCTTCGAAACTCATATCGATAATCGTTCTCGTTATACCACGATTGAAAAGCAAATGCCCTACAGCTGAACGTCTCTCGGAGAGGAAATAGATCTCCGGGTTATAGCACCAGACAAATATCGTATCCTCAGGAGATGTGTTTTCTTTAATATGGTTTGCTATCTCCTCCGAAGCCAGGAAGTTCGGTAGGCTGTGTTTATATTGATAAAGCGCCTGTTCGGATGGAGTAGATTTGAAAAAATACGCGTATAACGGTGAAATTGACAGAACGGCAAGACCCGCTAACGCTAAAGAAGCTGAAATAGTCAGATAGCCATCCGCTACGCCCAAATTTAAGGTCGCACTTTCTATTATCCAATACGATGCGGCAACTGCCAAAACCGGAGTAAACGGAATAAAGTAGTTTGGGAAGAATTTGTGAGGCAGGAAGTATCCTAAAATTATTCCGGAGAATAAACTCAAAAAGATAAAATTGGTATATCCTGTTTCATTATAACTTATATACGCCAATCCTAATATTCCAGCGAGCCAGAGAGGAGAAGATTCTTTCATATATGCGGAGACGTTTATTTTTAGCTGTATCAACTTCGACAACTTATCTTTATGAGTAACCCATTTACCTTTTTCCCGCGTGAGGTTCATTATATATGAAATTGAGTGAAGCGAAGGATAGATAAGAAAAGTTCCTAAAAGCCATTTAAGGGAATAGCCCCTGCTCATATAAAATCCGAAGAGGAGCAAATGGGGAACCGTAACGCTGCCGGTGAAAAGTAAAAAACCTGTGTAGTCATTTAACATAAACAGCTGCAGGTATCCAAATCCCGCAAAATACAGCGTGCTGTTCTGCTTTAAAAGTATAGTTAGAAATGCGGTCACCCCTGAGAAAACCAGCCAAATGTCTGAACCGGTTCTTACGTATTGTATAAAAGCTGCGGTTGAAAGGGTAATAAACAGCGTTTGATAGTTTTCCGGATTTTCGTCCGCTGTCCACGTGAATGGAACGCTCGAATAAAAAGCATATATGCCGGCAGCAGCCAATCCGACTTCGACGCTAAATGCAACTTTCCCCAGCCAAAATACTCCAAGCGTATTCAGGAGATAATACGCCGAATCAAAATCTCTTATCTTCCTTGGATTAGCTCCGCACAGTTTTACCACCACCCACATCAGATATGTCAATCCGGGTTTACCCCAGCTTATCAGGCTATCCGATTTACCGTGCACTGGTATTATATTTCTGCCTTCTTTTTGATACCAATAATTCAGATAGCCGTAAATTCCGTGGTCCCAGTCAAGAGGTTGGTTCCTGAATCGAGAACGCAGCCACCAATTAAAGCTCAGAATTCCTGTGAGAAGTATGAAATGAATAGCCTGCATTAGGTTGCCGGATGCTTCCTAATTTCGTTAAGATGCAGCAACAGCTACCCCTTCGGATACCATTCTCACTGTGTCCGCAGTTTTGAAGCATAATTCCGCCGGTGGTACTTCCATAAGAATATTATCGGTCTTTCAATCAATAACTTTAATGATTAGACGGTAATATATGGGATGCCTCCTGAATTTTGCCAAAACATCGAATATTCCATCGATAAGGATAAACTGATATTCATATTGGCTTAAGTGGCGGCGCCTCGCGTCCCGAAGGGACCTCCTTGGGGGAATCTTCCGCAGGAATTCCTCTGGAAGAAGCACAGCCTGTCCCCGCCAAGTCGGGAGACACATCGGTTTTCACTACTATGTTGTATTTTGAGTATCAGGTACTTACGGGGACTAATGACCAAATAGAGACCATTTGCGTGTCCCGATTTGGCTACTTAAGAATCTATTATGCGATAACAAATAGATTGATTGGGGATATTAGCTAAATATCTTCAGAATTATTTTCTATAAATTTCCCTACCATACTTCACCGGCGAGTTCGGATGCTTTCTCAGCTGACCAAGCATTGAATTCTTCTTCCTCCCGGACTTCAAATTATGATAATTCTTATAATCACTCCTCTGAAAGTAAATCTCCGATAAATTCATCCAAGTTAACAGAAGCAGCGCAACAAACTTTGTCAGCAGCGCCATAAAAAACTATGAGCGATTTGTCAACGACAACCATACCTTCGGGAAACACCACATTCGGAACATCTCCGTTTTTTTCAAAATCTTCAATCGGTTCAAGAATAGGTTCCCGTGTACGGGCAAGCACATTCCACGGCTCTTTCAAATCCAAAAGCGCAGCTCCAGCCCGGTAAACCTTGTTACTATCGACGCCGTGGTAAATCAAAAGCCAACCGGATTCCGTTTTTATGGGAGGAGGTCCGGCTCCCAGCTTATTTCCCTCCCACTCTGTTTCCGCTTTCATTACAAGTTTATGATTTGTTATCTTCTGGTCAATACTATCCGTCTCGGCATACCAGATAGACGGACCCGAAGTTCCGTATTCTTCTCCAACCCAGTTATGTGGTCGATGTAGTACGGCATATTTTCCGCCAATTTTTTCAGGAAAGAGCACGACATCGCGTTCATCGGCGCCATATGGCGTAATGAAACCATAGCGTTTGAACTCCCTAAAATCTTTGACCGTAGCCAAAGCAGTTCTGGGTTGCGCGGTTGGTCCAGGTTTGGGAATGCCCAACCGTTTTCGTATCTCACTGGGAGGATTTGGAGTCGTTACAACATACGTCAGATAAATATCTCCGTCGATTTCAGTGACTCTTGGGTCTTCTAACGACCACTCCCACATTCTTTCATCCGGAATCAACACAGGGTCTGATTGCCGCTCCACTAAATTTAAATCATCATCAAATATCGCATATCCAATCCTTGAAACACTTGGATAATAATCTCCCAATGCGCGATAATAAAGGTGTATTTTGCCGTCTTTATAGACTGCTGACGGGTTAAAAACAGATACAGACTCCCAATCATCACCCCTCGGTTCTAAAATTGGATTACCACTATAACGTTTCAACTTCACGATTATTATTTCTCCTTCTTAATTATAAATAGGACAAAATGCGTTGCCAATTTTTTCTAAATCGAACTACATCGTTAAAAAAAAGAGAATACGAGACAGGTTACCAATTGCTGAAGATATTCGGCTGAATATCCGTTGCTGATTTCGTCCGGAGAATGTCATTTAATCACCGCAAATTTGCCGATAGTTTCGCCGACTCCCGGCGCATCGATAT
>JACZTG010000023.1 GCA_022573815.1 Candidatus Neomarinimicrobiota bacterium | reverse complement strand
ATTCCAATATATCTTAGTTCTGAAACTAAAATCAAGAACCAGATAGAAGATACTCCTTGAAACTTCCTAATGTATGTAAGATATTCTTCATTAATTCTTTCACTATATAGGTATCAATAATGAGCGAATCCGGAAATTCCGGGCGGCTAATTTCGTTAGATGCGTTTCGCGGAATAACCATTGCCGGAATGATTCTCGTAAACAATCCCGGCAGCTGGAGTAATGTATATCCGCAGCTCCGTCACTCGGAATGGCACGGAGTGACATTTACCGATTTGATTTTCCCTTTCTTCCTCTTTATTGTGGGCGTGGCGATGACGCTGTCAATGCCGAAACGCTTGGAGGCGGGAGCAAGCAAGAAATCTTTGATGCTTGCAGTCAGCCGCCGAAGCATTATTATTTTTGCGCTTGGAATGTTCTTAGCGGGCTTCCCATATTTCAATCTGTCCACCATCAGAATTCCCGGTGTTCTCCAGCGTATCGCTGTTTGTTATTTCTTTACCTCTATTATTGTTCTCAACAGTAAGTGGAAAGGACAGGCATTTTGGGCTCTCGGACTGCTTACGTTTTATTGGCTCGCTATGAATCTGATTCCCGTACCCGGCTTTGGCGCAGGTGATCTGTCGCCTGAAGGAAATTTTGCAGCGTTTATTGATCAGAAATTACTGACAGGGCATATGTGGAGCCAGACTAAAACCTGGGATCCGGAAGGTCTGTTCAGTACTCTGCCTGCGATCGCCACAACGCTCACCGGTGTTCTCACCGGCTGGTGGCTGAAAGCGGACAAAACCAAGATAGAAATTACTGTCTGGATGCTGATAGCCGGAAACCTCGGACTTCTGATAGGCTGGATAATGGATATGTGGTTCCCCTGGAATAAGGCTATCTGGACCAGCTCGTATGTCGTTTATACAACAGGCTTTGCTCTCATATTCCTTGCGTTCTGTTACTGGGCTGTTGAGGTAATGAACTGGCGAAAATGGACGCGTCCGTTCGTTCTATACGGCAAAAACTCGATAGCGGTATTTGTCCTCTCAGGCTTCGTAGCACGGATAACGTTCCTGATAAAATTCACCAATCCCGATAACAGTACAACAAATCTTCAACAGGTGCTTTACCACGCATTATATACTTCGTGGCTCCCTCCAATGGGCGCTTCCTTGGCGTGGGCGCTTTCCTATATTAGCGGATTTTTACTGCTGATGTGGCTGATGGACAGGAAGAAACTCTATATCAAGATCTGACGGAACGTCAGAATTTACTTATGATATTCCTGAAGGCTTTTAACGTTCAGAACGCCGCCTCTTTTCAGCGCTCTGATACCTCGAACAGCTGCCGCCGCTCCCGAAATAGTAGTGATGCACGGCAGTTGATACTTGATTGCCGCGTCCCCGATAGCCCGCTCATCGTAGCGAGACGCCTTGCCGAGAGGCGTATTCACAATAATATTTATCTCTCCATTCACTATCAGGTCAACAACATTCGGGCGGTTTTCAGCCACTTTATGGACCGATTTAGCGTTCAAACCGTTCTGACGCAGAACTTTGGCAGTTCCATCGGTGGCTATCAAATCAAAGCCTAATTCGGCGAAATCACGGGCGATTTCCACCGCTTTTCGTTTATCGCCGTCATTCACGCTGATAAAAACGCCTCCCGATTCGGGGAGTTTATGACCTTTAGCCCAGAACGCTTTGGCGAACGCTTCTCCGAATGAATGGGATATCCCCATAACCTCGCCTGTGGAACGCATTTCGGGTCCTCCGAAAACCGAAATTCCGGGAAACTTGGTAAACGGAAATACAGGCTCTTTTATCGCTATATGAGTCAACTCGGGCGGTTCTTCAATTCCTTGTTCTTTTAAGGTTATCCCTACGGCGACTTTCGCGGCTATCTTGGCAAGTTGCAATCCTGTTGATTTGCTGACGAACGGTACGGTCCTCGAGCCGCGCGGATTCGCTTCAATGACATAGACTACTCCGTCTCTTGTGGCGTACTGAACATTCAAAAGCCCCCTGACTTCCAATGCAATCGCTATCTTCTCCGTATATTCCCTGATAATTTCCAATTCCTTACCGCTGACCTGATAAGGGGGAAGCACACAAGCGGAATCTCCCGAATGTATCCCGACCTCCTCAATATGCTGCATTATCCCGCCGATAAGCACCTTCTCACCATCATAGATAGCGTCCACATCAAATTCTGTGGCTCCTTCAATAAAATTATCTATAAAAACGGGATGCTCCGGGGTCACTTCCGCCGCGCGTTTCATAAATATCCTCATGGAATCAACCTCGTAAGCAATTTGCATTCCCCTGCCGCCCAGAACATATGAAGGTCTCACAAGCACGGGGAATCCTATTCGCTCCGCAACTTCCACAGCCTCTTCAACAGAATATGCCACACCGTAATCAGGGTGTTTTATGTTAAGACCGTTTAGAACCTCCCCGAACTTTTCCCTGTCTTCGGCAAAATCTATATTCTCCGGTGATGTGCCGAGAATAGTACAGCCCGCCTTTTGAAGTGCGGAAGCCAACTTAAGCGGAGTCTGCCCGCCGAATTGAATCATAATGCCGTCAGGCTCCTCCGAATCCACAACGTTCATCACATCCTCGAAAGTCAACGGCTCGAAAAACAGCTTATCCGTAGTATCATAATCTGTGCTGACAGTTTCGGGATTACAGTTTATCATAGAGACTTCGTACCCTTCTTCCCTAAGCGCCATAACCGCATGCACGCAGCAATAATCGAACTCTATCCCCTGTCCTATCCTGTTTGGACCGCTGCCGAGAATAATGACATTCTTCTTCCCGGTTTTTTGATTCTCATCCTCCTGCTCATAAGTGGAATACATATAAGGCGTGTTAGACCGAAACTCCGCCGCGCAGGTGTCCACTGTTTTGAAGACCGCCTTAACGCCCATTTCTTTTCTTTTAGCGCGGAACTCTTCTTCCGTAGTCCCAGTCATATAGGCGATGTGAACATCTGAAAAACCGTTTTCTTTTGCTTTCCTGATAGACTCTGCGTCTTTGAATCCGCCGTTACTCCCTAACAGAGCTATCTCTTTTTCGTCCTTTACTATCATTTTAATCTGATTCAGGAACCAGGGGTCTATCTGCGTCAGTTTGTTTACTTCGTCAACTTCCATTCCTAAAATAAAAGCCGCTCGAATATCGAATATTTTTCTGCTGCGTACCATTCCAAGGTTGGTTCGCATTTCGCTCAACTTTTCTTCATCTGAAGTTTCGTATAAAACGCTCAGCGATTCCTCTTCGAGTCCGCTTCTTCCTATCTCCAGCGACCTGAGCGCTTTCTGTAAAGCTTCCCGGAAGTTCCTGCCGAACGCCATCACCTCGCCGACAGCTTTCATCTGAACCCCGAGCCGCTTGTCGGTCTTGGGGAATTTCTCGAAGTCCCATCTGGGAATTTTTACAACGATGTAATCCAGCGTCGGTTCAAAACACGCCGGAGTTTCCCCGGTAATGTCGTTGACGATCTCGTCAAGCGTGTAGCCTATCGCCAATTGAGCAGCTATCTTCGCTATCGGAAACCCAGTAGCCTTGCTGGCAAGCGCCGAACTCCTGGAAACGCGCGGGTTCATTTCTATCACCATCATTTCGCCGTTTTTCGGATTGACGGCAAACTGAATATTCGAGCCGCCCGTTTCCACGCCTATCTCACGTATGAGAGCGATGGATTTATCCCTCATTTCCTGATATTCCACATCGGATAATGTCTGCTGCGGCGCCACTGTAATACTGTCTCCGGTGTGCACCCCCATAGGATCGAAATTTTCTATCGAGCAGACAATCACTACGTTATCCGCTCTGTCTCTCATCACTTCCAGCTCATATTCTTTCCAACCGATTATCGACTGCTCTATCATCAGCTCCGAAACCGGACTTGCCGCTAAGCCCCATTCGACTTGAGTTTTATACTCTTCTATATTGTATGCCGTGTTTCCGCCTGAACCGCCAAGTGTAAATGCGGGTCGAATGATCGCCGGGAATCCGATTTTCTCAATGAGCTTTTCCGCATCCTCCCAAGACCGCGCGATGTCGCCTAAAGGAACATTCAGACCCACCGCTGCCGCTGCCTTTTTGAACAGGTCTCTGTCTTCAGCTTTTTTTATCGCTTCCAATTTTGCGCCGATCAATTCAACGTTATGCTTGTCTAAGAAACCTGATTCCGCAAGTTCTACCGCAACGTTCAGTCCGGTCTGACCGCCCATTGTGGGCAATATCGCATCGGGTTTTTCCTTCTTTATCACTTCTTCGAGGACGGCTGCCGTTATAGGCTCAACATATGTAGCATCGGCGATTTCCGGGTCTGTCATTATCGTAGCGGGGTTACTGTTAACCAAAATAACCCTTATTCCCTCGCTTTTCAGAACTTTGCAAGCCTGTGTGCCGGAGTAATCGAATTCCGCTCCCTGCCCGATCACTATCGGGCCGGAACCGATGATTAAAACCGATTTAGGTCTATCGGGTTTCAGCTGCCGTTCTCCTTCATCATATCGATAAACCTGTCGAACAGATATCGGCTGTCGTGCGGACCCGGTGAGGCTTCGGGATGATACTGCACAGAGAACAGCGGTAACTTCTTATGCCTCAAACCTTCAATAGTCCCGTCATTCAAATTCAAATGTGTTATCTCAATCTCATCATCGTTTATCGAATCCGGCGTAACAGCAAATCCATGATTTTGGACGGTTATCTCTACTTTCCCCGTAGAAAGTTCTTTAACAGGATGGTTCGCTCCGCGGTGTCCGAATTTTAGTTTATAGGTTTCCGCTCCTAACGCAAGAGCAAGCAATTGATGCCCGAGACAAATACCGAACACCGGAATTTGCCCTACCATTTTTCTGATGTTTTCGATTGCGTAATCTACGGCAGCTGGGTCGCCCGGTCCGTTTGACAGGAGAACTCCATCAGGATTAATTTTTAATATCTCGTCAGCTGATGTCTTCGCCGGCAGAACTGTCAGTCTGCATTCTCTGTTCAGAAGTTCCTGTAGGATATTTCCTTTTACTCCGAAATCAAGAACAGCGACGTGATATTTTGCGCCATCGTTCCCGAAGGTTTGCGGTTTCTCCGAGCTGACGAACGAAGCGAGTTCAGAGCCCGCCATCTCTTCGGATTTCATTACTTTTGCGACTAATTCCTCATCGGAGAGATCAGAAGTCGTTATCATACACCGCATCGCTCCGGTCTCCCGTATCCTTCGAGTGACGGCTCGTGTATCAATACCCTGTAAACCTGTTATACCATTACGTTTTAGAAATTCTTCAAGAGATTCTTCCGAGCGATAATTGCTCGGAATTTCGCACAATTCCTTTACGATAAATCCTTTCAGGAAGGGTTTTTCTGATTCCATATCATCACTGTTCACCCCGTAATTACCGATGTGAGGATATGTCATCATCACTATCTGCCCGGCGTATGACGGGTCTGTGATAATCTCCTGATAGCCGGACATTGAAGTATTAAACACTATCTCGCCGAAAGCATCTTTTTCCGATGCGAATGAATTCCCCGTGAAGATACTCCCGTCTTCTAATATAAGACGAGCCTTCAAAATATTATCTTAAGCGAATTTAAAAACAGAAAAGAAAAACAGATAGTAATAGGTGTCAGGTTTGGGATATTAGCCATTCCGGGCACCATATCCCGCTAATTGTTAGCAGGTAAAATGATCAAATACATTAGCAAAATAATAATATACAGATTTGACGATTACAAGCAGAATTTATTTTTTAGTCAGAATAATCTGATTATTCTGATTCCGAAAGAGCTGAGATTGCCGCGTCGTCCTTCAGACTCCTCGCAATGACGATAAGGTGGATATCATCTTAGTCCGTCATTGTGAATCCGCCGGCTGATTGACTCTGCCTGCTAAATTTAAGACAGCCTCTTCCCTGGAGGGAGGTGAGTTTATCCTGATTTATCGGGAGAGGGTGTGATTCCGATATATTATCAAAATCTTCCGTTAAAAATAATCACACCCCTCGTCCGCCAGCCGGCGGACACTCCCCTCAAGGGGAGAGAATTATAGCGCCAGTTAGGGCTTTTTGCCTGTCCCGCCACCGAAATAATCCAACCACCCCTTTGTCCCCTCCTTAGAAAGGAGGGATGGGTTTTAGCGGAAATAAAATTAAGATAAAACAGAATCCGTGCACTAACTATTCAGCGCGGAAATATCGTCCATCGGGATGGTGAAACACTATAGCGCTAACCGACGCTTCCGGTTCCATCATAAATCCTGATGTCAGGCGAACGCCCACACTTTTCTCCGGCTTGAGAATCTCGAACAGTTTAGTCTGATCCTCAAGATCGGGACAGGCAGGATAACCAAACGACAATCGAACGCCCCTATATGCTGTTTTGAACATCTCCTTTAGAGTAATATCCTCTTTGTCGGGAGTTCCCCACTCCGCTCTAATTTTCTTATGAACCAATTCAGCCAACGCTTCTGCGGTTTCAATCGCCAGAACCTGTAATATAAAGCTATCAAGCAGCCTCCCTTCTTCTTTCCATTTCAGAGCTACTTCATTCGGTTCTTTTCCACAGGTGGTCAGGAACATCGCAATCGTATCTTCTTTTCCTTCCGGAGCAACCCAATCCGCAGCGCACGAAAAGGGTTCTTTATCCTGCCTCGGCATTTTAATCTCAACGTTGCCGCTTCCGTTATTCCAAATGATACTGTCTCCCTCAGACCATGAATTAACCCATTGATACAGCGCTTTGGGTTGAAACCAATCACTTTCCATAGCGATATCTTTTATCCGTCTTACGGCTTTTCTGACTTTTTGCGCCTGCTTATCCTCCGCATCGGTTAGCCGTATTTCGGATCTTGCAAGCCCCAGATGTTTTCCATAAAGCATTTTCTTATTTATGTATGAAAAAATTTCCTCAAGATCGTCAGGGACAAAAAGATGTGTTTCGAAATCGGGCGCTTTCGGAATATCAGTTTCCTTCCAACCCACATTGATGATTTCCACTTTTTCTTTCTTCTTAGAAACTTTTTCCTTTTTGCGTTCCAATCGGGCAGCCTGATCTTCCCGCCATGATTCGTATAAATTTTCTCTTTCAGCGGGGTTTTGAATCGTATGACAAAGTGTTAACCCTTTCATGGCGTCTTCAGCGTAAAACGCAATATTCCCGTAAGAGGGGGAAATCCGTGTCAGTGTGAAATCTTTTGTCAAAGCCGCGCCGCCGACAACTAACGGTGTTTCGATGCCTACATTTTTAAGATCTTCCGCGGTTGTTACCATCATCTGAGCGGATTTTACCAACAACCCTGAAAGCCCGATGATATCAGGATTATGCTCCCTCACGGCTTCAATGAGTTTCTCCGGCGGAATTTTTATTCCGAGATTGACCACTTCGTAACCGTTGTTCGAGAGTATCATATCCACAAGATTTTTACCAATATCGTGAACATCTCCCTTTACCGTAGCAAGGAGTATCTTCCCCCTGCTTTGAGCTTTTTCGCCTTCGGGGAGTTTCCCCTCAAGATAACTGACAGCCGCTTTCATAACTTCCGCGCTTTCGAGTACTTCAGCGATAATAAGCTGATTCGCCCCGAATCGCTCTCCGACAATTGCCATCCCGTCCATCAATGGACCGTTGATTATATCCAAAGGCGGAGTCTCTTTCAAAGCCTCGTCGAGATTTTCGATAAGATTCTCGCGCACACCTTCTATCACGGCATATTCTATCCGTTCTTTCACAGGCAGATCTTTCACCGATTCTTTGCTTGAAGGTCTGGCGCCTCTGAAATATTCGGTGAATTTTTCTATAGCGTCCTTATCTCTGTCATATAGGAGATCAAGACAGAGTTCCCTTTCATTTTCCGGGATGCTGGCGTAACGTTTCAATCCTGTAGTATTCACAATGGCAAAATCCAGACCTGCCTGAATGCAATGATATAAAAATACACCGTTCAGCACCTCTCTGCCCTCCTTCGGAAGACCGAATGATACATTGCTTATTCCGAGAATAGTTTTGCAAAGAGGAAACTTCTCTTTTATCGCCTTCACGCCTTCAATCGTCTGCTTGGCAGAGCCGACATAATTCGCATCACCTGTACCGCACGGGAACACCAACGGATCGAATATTATCTCGCCGCCGCTGAAACCTAATTCTCGTGTGAGTAGATTGTGCGCCCTTTCAGAAACTTGAAGCTTACGCTCAACAGTGATGGCCATTCCCTGTTCTGGGTCTTCATCAATAAGCCCCACAACAAGAACCGCACCATGTTTTTTCGCGAGAGCTCCCACACTCCGAATTTTATCCTCGCCGTCTTCGAAGTTAACAGAATTTATCGCTGCTCTCCCGCCGATACATTTCAATGCGGCTTCAATAACTTCGCTGTCTGTGGAATCAATCATTATCGGTGTTCGAGTCTTCCGCAAAAGAGGTCGCAAAATATTAAGAAAATCCTCCTCCTCGTCCCTATCGGGATTCGCCACGCAAAGGTCAAGTATTCCCGCTCCCCCACGCGCCTGCGCACGCCCCACTTCCGCAGCCTCCTCGAAACGGTTTTCGTTCACCAACCGTTTGAATTTTCGTGAACCGATGACGTTTGTTCGTTCACCTACGAGTACCGGTCGGTTATCTTCCTCAAGAACCAAGGCTTCCGAGCCCGCCGTGGCAGAACTGTCAATTTCAGTAGGAGGAATTCGCGGCTCGATTTTACTTACCTTATCGTGAATCATAGTAACGTATTCATCGTTTGTGCCACAACAACCTCCAACGAGATTCACCCAACCGTTTTTCGCGAATCGCTGTAGCACGGTTGACAGATCCTCAGCGGATTCGTCGTATTCGCCGTCAACATTCGGCAGCCCGGCGTTGGGAACAACAGCTACGAAACCGGGATAGAGTTCCGACAGCGTACGCAGATGGTCTGTCATAAATTCCGGACCCGTGGCGCAGTTAAGTCCAAGATAGAGCAGGTCGAATGGAGCAAACGTGTAGGCAGCCGCTTCGATATTCTGACCTGCAAGCATTGTGCCTGTAGTCTCTATAGTTACGGAAACCGCAACCGGAATTGAAGTTCCAAGCTCTTCATTTGCTTCCTGAACTGCCATAATAAGTGATTTTATGTTCAAAGAGTCCTGAGAGGTTTCAATAAGAAGATAATCCACACCGCCCTCTATCAATCCTAAAATCTGCGGCATATAGGCATCTCTGATTCCATCGAAATCAATTCCACCTGTAACCTGTATCGTCTTTGTTGAAGGTCCCATTGACCCCGCAACCCATAGCGGCTTTCCGTTACCGTATTTTTCTATCGCCTCCCGAGCTAATTCTGCCGCCCTGCGATTAATTTCACGAGTCCTGGATTCAAGACCGAATTCCTCTAAGACTATCGTAGAACCGCTGAATGTATTCGTTTCGATAATGTCCGCTCCGGCGTCTATGTATGTCTTATGCAAATGAAGCACTAGCTCGGGGGAAAATAGGTTCAGCGCTTCGTATAACCCCTCGTATTGCTCTCCACCGAACGCTTCAGCGGTTGTGGCAACATCTCCGAGAGCGGTTCCTGTTGCTCCGTCAAGGACTAATATTCGTTCCTGAAGAGCTTTCTTTAATTCTTTAAGCCTGTCTGTCACAGATAATCATACCTTAACAAGTTATGTTCTTTCTATGTTGCCGCTTCCAAGCAGGTAATAGTACGGCGGAACACTATCTACTTTCGAGGATGCGTTTCGCGTATCAATAATTGACCTGGCATTGTCGAAGATCATTTTCCAATCGTAATTGGTGTGATCGGTAATAATTATAACGCAATCAAATTCTTGGATGACCTCCGGGGTAAGCTTCATCGAAGTTTTATTTATATTCTCACTTGTGAATTCAGCAATATACGGATCGGAATATTCGATATTTTTAAGTCCTCGCTGTATCAGAGCTTCCCATACATGCACGCCGGGTGAATTTCTAAGGTCGTTGATATCAGGCTTGTATGCAAGACCGAGAATTAAAACTTTGCTCTCAGGCAGAGGCGTAGTCGTCATTGCTAACGCTTTCACAATTCTGTCCGCCACGTAGTGAGGCATATTTTCATTTGTTTTTGCCGCCTGTTCGATGAAATCGGTATAAAAATTATACTGTTTCGCTTTCCACGAAAGATAATACGGGTCTATCTGAATGCAATGACCGCCTATTCCGGGACCCGGCGTAAATTTTGTGAATCCAAAAGGCTTTGTTGAAGCTGCTTCCACAACTTCCCAAATATCTATTCCGCCGATCCGGTCGCAAAGCATAGCCATTTCATTTATTAATGCAATGTTGACGCTCCTGAAAATATTTTCCAACAGCTTGGACATCTCGGCAGCTTCAGGATTGGAAACCTTTACGGTTTTTTCACTTATGACTTCCATCAGCTTTGCCGCTGCATCTGTACACGCCTCTGTGATGCCACCCACGACAACAGGCGTATTAGAGAAACCGTATTTAGCATTTCCGGGGTCAACCCGTTCGGGCGCAAACGCCACATAACAATCCACACCTATCTCCAATCCTGCAGCTTCCATTTTGGGAACAATAAATTCTCTTGTGGTTCCCGGATAGGTCGTGCTGCGCAGAATTATCATATGACCTTTTCTGATATAAGGAGCAATGCCGTCAACAACGCTTTTTATAAATTTGATTTCAGGTGTCTTATGCTCTGTCACAGGCGTAGGAACTGAAATGAGTATTGTATCTGTTTCAGCTACCGCCGATAGGTCTGTCGTCGCAGTCAATTTTCCGGAATCGACAACAGCTTTCAGGCTTTCAGACGAAATGTCCTCAATGTAACTTACGCCATCTCTGACATTTTTGATTTTAGATTCATCAACATCAATCCCTACGGTCTCAAGCCCTTTTTTCGCAAACTCCGCCGCAAGCGGAAGTCCGACGTATCCAAGACCGATAACCGATATTTTGTTATTACCGTAACCCATAATTCCCTCTCAGGTTAATAACTTCAAACAATGTATTTATTACTCATTAAATCTCAGGGAAACCGCTCATATCCTCATTATCAGTGGGTTCCTCCACTTCAGATTCCACCTCTTTCAAAGTAATCTGCCGCTTCCAGAAGTAATATAAACCAACCAACGTCACAGGCACATAATTTATTGCGTGTAATACTACGGCGAATGCTCTCGCGGAATCGCCGGCAAGACCGAACAGCGCCATAGATGCCACTACCAAACCGTGAAACGTCCCGACGTAACCAGGCGCTGATGGAATCGCCACGGCAAAAGTGATAAACACGAGTACGACAAATGCTTCTATAATTCCGTAGCTGAAATTGAAAGCCTGAAATGTGAACCAGACCGTTGAAATATAAACAGGCCAGTGAAGCATCGAAACAAGAAGAAGACCGAAGTACTTTTTATATTGCGATACTACCTGCAACCCATCGGAAAAGCTAATGAGTTTTTTCGCAACGGTGGAATTCCATTTGTCCGGCATAGGCTTGAGGATGAACTTCGCAAATCGAAGTATGTATTCATTTTTGAATTGCATTAAAATCGTGAACGTAATTAATCCTGCCACTATCATAAGAGCGGCATATCCTACTCTTGTAGCCCAAAGCGGAAAATGCGGGAAATAAACTAATACTAATCCTAATGCCATTAAAGTCGTCAGCAGATCAAGAATTCGTTCAAGAAGAAGCGATGCCAATGTGGTTGATTTTTTTATGCCGGTGTCTTTGGAAAACGCAAAGGCTCTCAATAGGTCGCCAAGTCTGAACGGTAAAACGTTATTACCCATATAACCGATCATTGTAGCGGAAAATGTATTATCGAATGTAACTTTTTGTATCGGCGCCACGAGCATTTTCCAGCGAATCGCCCTGACGATGAAACTTGCTATCACACTTATCGCCGCCGGAATAAGCCACTGATACTGAATTCCTAAAATAAAATGCAGAAAATCACCCCAACTCACATCCTTGAACGCGAAGTATAGAAACACCATGCTTATAAGCAAACCTAATATGAGCCTTTTTATCATCTATGTACTTTTTCGAATATTCAATTTTAGTTTCATCGTTTTCCTGTCGGATATGTTCGGGATTGATTCTATCGGGATGTAAATTAAAATCCTAATCGACAGGTTCTGCTTCGTCAATCAGCATTACAGGGATATCGCTCTCTATTCGGTACGATAGTTTGCATGAGTGGCAAATCAGCTTTGCTTCTTCAATCAGGTGCTCAAGTTCACCTTTACACTTGGGGCAGACCAAAATATCTAATAGTTCTTTTTTCAACATATCAATACCTTTAGTATAAAATTTTCAAAAGTGGAGATAATTTACTTATTTGTGCAGCAAATTGCAAGAAGATGCCCTGATGTGATTGGAGACTTGCTGAATTATAAAAATCTCTTAAACAACATTCGTATCTATCAAGAAATTCTCCAATTCCTTTTGATCTACGTGGTTTTTACCCCAATGGCACATAGACTTCAGAATTGGTTTTAAAGATTTACCTTCCTCGGTTAATGAATACTCAACTTTTGGCGGAATAACAGCATACACTTTTCGGTTAAGAAGCTTTTCTGCTTCCAGCTCTCTTAATTGCTGAGTCAACATTTTCTGTGTTATATCCGGCAATAACTTTTTCAGTTGCCCAAACCTGTAAGTCTGAATACTCAGATGCCACAGAATCAGAACCTTCCATTTACCGCCAATAATGGAAATTGTCTTTTGCATATAATAAGTTTTGTGTGCGTTATTCAATATGGACTTCTTAGTATTCTTTTAGTGCGTATAACACATTATAGTACCTACTTGACTTAAAGTACTTTACAATATATTATATTGTCAAGTATTAAAAAGAATCCTTAAAAACAGAATGAAATTAAATAAAATTATATAATTATAAAAAACGGAGCAAAATAAGATGCGATTAAGTGGAAAAACGGCTGTAATAACGGGAGGCAATAGCGGTATTGGATTAGGCATCGCGAAAGAATTTATTAATGAAGGAGCCTCGGTTACGATACTGGGGCGAAATCGTAAAACTCTCGACGAAGCAGCAGAAAAGTTAGGTAAGGATTCGCTTGTTATTCAAGGCGATATAACAAAGATGGCTGACATCGAAAATCTTTACGACCAAACTGAAAGTAAATTTGGCAAGATTGACGTGTTAGTGGTTAATGCCGGAGGTGCCAGCGTAGTTCCTTTTTCATTAGTTGAAGAATCTATATTTGACGATGGTGTAGATCTCAATTTCAAAGGAACTTTCTTTACAATACAAAAAGCTTTACCTCATTTGAATGACAATGCTTCTATAATAATTGTTTCATCGGTAGCGCATAGATTGGGCTTCCCGGGTATGTCCGTATATGGCGCTACCAAAGCAGCTATAAGATCATTGGCACGCACTATTTCGGCCGAACTGTTACCTGAAAGAGGAATACGGGTTAATGTTGTGAGCCCCGGTCCGATTGAGACTCCTATATTCGATAGAATGGGAATACCTGAGGATCAAGTAGATGGGATGAAAGAATCTTTTAAAAGTTTAATTCCCTTAAAAAGATTTGGAACAACTGAAGAAATAGCAAAAACTGTGCTTTTTCTCGCCTCATCCGAGTCATCTTTCATTGTCGGAGAAGACATTAGCGTTGACGGAGGTATTGTCAATTTGGGAGTTAAGTAACACAGAGAATTGCAGACGTTACTTGTCCTATTGGTAACATAGTTGTTAAGCAGCTTAATGTAAATTAAGCTGCTTTTCTACTAAGCGATGCTCGCATTATAATATTGACTTCTCAAAGTCTGCAAAATCAGGTTGAAGTTTTCTATATGAATCGGTCAACCCTTCCATTATTACTTTTGTGTTACCAAGTACGGGCATAAAATTTGTATCCCCTATCCAGCGCGGAACTAAATGCCAGTGAAGGTGTTCTTCAATGCCTGCGCCTCCTGCCTTGCCGATATTCAATCCAATATTGAAACCCTCGGGTTTCATATGTTTGGTCAGAATTTTTATGCACCCTGAAATCACTTCCTGAGATTCGCTTCTCTCTTCTTTAGAAAGAGCGGTAAAATCCGATATGTGCCGATAGGGACAAATCATAAGGTGGGAATTATTGTACGGATAAAGATTCATAACAACGAACGTCAGTTTACCTTTTAGCAAGATGAGGTTTTTTTCACTATCTTCAGAGTTAGGTTTATCGCATAGAAAACAACTCTCTGATTCATTGGCGATCTCCCGTTTGATATATTCCATCCGCCATGGAGCCCATAACTTGTTATCATTCGGAATCATTCAGTTAATCCATAGAATAAAACGAACAACTATTCTTCCTCACCGCCCGCTGCCTTCATAATTTTTCTGCCCACATCGGCAGTCGTCTCTTCGTAATGGGAAAATTCCTGGCTGTGCAGTCCTCTACCGCCCGTGATGGACCTCAATGAAGTAGAGTATTTGTATAATTCCGCAAGAGGTATTTTCGCATTGATAATCTGAAAATGTCCATCACCATCCATTCCTGAAATCTTCCCTCTCCGCGCCGTTATATCGCCCATTACATCGCCCATATGGTCTTCAGGAACCTTCACCTGCACAGTATAGATAGGCTCAAGAATAACAGGCTTAGCATCGAGAAACGCTTGTTTAAATGCCATTGACCCCGCAATCTTGAATGCCACGTCAGAAGAGTCCACAGCGTGATAGGAACCGTCAAATACCGTCGCCTTTATATCAACTATCTTACTGTCGGCAATTATTCCTTTCAAAACAGTCTCATTGACTCCCCTTTCCACGGAAGGAATGAATTTGGTCGGTATTACTCCGCCTACGACCTTATTTACAAACTCGAATCCCTTTCCTCGCGGAAGCGGCTCAACTTTAACGTGGGCGTCGCCATATTGTCCTCTTCCTCCCGACTGTTTTTTATATTTCGCCCTAAAGTCGGCTGAAGACCTGATAGTTTCGCGATAAGGAATTCGCGGCTGTTTAGTTATTACCTCCACTGAAAATCGCCTTTTCAACCGTGAAAGGATGACCTCAAGATGAAGTTCACCCTGAGAATGTACCACCATTTGAGATAATTCAGCGTCAATCTCGAGATGAAATGACGGATCTTCTTCATGAAGAGAACCCAATCCCGTTCCGATTTTATCTTCTTCCCCCGGAATTGGAGCTGATACGGCTACGCTCAAAACAGCTGTAGGATATTGCGTTGGCTCGTAAACTATCTGGTCTTTGGGATCACTCAGAGTATCGCCCGTATGAGTGTTTTTCAGCTTAACTACCGCACCGATGTCCCCGGCAGGAAGTTCACGAACTTCCTTTCTTTCATGCCCCGTAATGGAAAAAATCTGGGCTATCCTCTCAGAATTGTTCCGGGTTGAGTTAGACAAATCCAGTCCTGATTTGATTCTTCCCGAATAAACTCTAAAGAATGAAAGTTCTCCCACATGCGCTTCGCTTACAGTTTTAAATATAAGCGCTGACGTCTTTTCTTCAGTGGATACCTTTCGCGTGATTTCCTCATCTGTTCCGGGTTTCACGCCCACAGGATCAGGAGTATCAACCGGTGAGGTACCGTAAGTAGTCAGTCCGTCCAGCACTTCCCGCACACCCATATTGCCTGATGCCGAGATGCAGTAAACAGGATGTATTTTTCCTGCCGCAATTCCAAATCTTATGCCGTTTAACAGCTCTTCATCTGAGAGTTCTCCGCTCTCCAAATATTTTTCAAGCAAACTGTCGTCAGTTTCGGCAGCGGCATCTATAAGCGCTTCTTTCAGATGATTGGCGTGATCCTGATGTTCACCGGGAATTTCCTCAGCTGTTGATTTGCCGCTCCCGTCTTTGGAAAATTTCAGTAATTTACCCAAGAGGACGTCCACAATCGAATCAAAATTAATTCCCTGATTAACCGGGAATTGTACGGGTAGTATCCCCTGTCCGAAACGCTCTTTAGCGACCTTTATCACCTGTTCATAGTTGGCGTTTTCTTTGTCAAGAAAGTTTACCGCAAACACGGTTCCAAGATTTCTATCCCTTGCAAACTCCCATGCCTGCTCGGTTCCTACCTCAACGCCTGCTGCTGAATGGAATACTATTAGGGCCATATCAGAAATTCTCAGAGCGCTTTTAACTTCCCCGACAAAATCCGAGTATCCGGGAGTATCAAGAACGCTTATCTTACATCCGTTATATTCAAATTGATTAAGAGATGTTTGGATTGAAATTTGTCTTTCTTTTTCGTCGCTTCGATAATCCGATGTGGTCGTTCCTTCATCAACTTTCCCCTGCCTGTTTATAGCCCCCGCAGAAAATAGCATTGCTTCTGTCAGCGTAGTCTTTCCGCTGCCGGAATGTCCGATTAGCGTAATATTCCTAATATCTTCTGATTTATATTCTTTCAATCGTAATCCTCCCTAATACTTATGCAGCATTCGCAAAGATTTTTTCAATACTTTTCCCGAGGCATTCTTTGGCAATCCCGCTATTATCTCCACGATATCCGGTACTTTATACGCAGCCATTCGCTCTGAACAGTATTTAGTAATTTCTTCTTCATTCATCGAATTGCCATTCGCGGGGACCACATACACTTTAATCTTTTCTCCAACAGCATCATCGCGTATCCCGATAACGGAACATTCCTTAATATCAGGATGAGTCAGTAATTCATTTTCGATTTCTTTAGGATATACGTTAAATCCATGTTTGATGATAAGGTCGGATTTCCTGTCAACAATATAATAATAACCTTCATCGTCCACACGGGCAAGGTCGCCCGTTCGGAGCCAACCATTTATAAAACTTCTTTTAGTGGCATCAGGGTCGTTTAGATATCCCTTCATAACACTTTCTCCGCGAACTACTATCTCGCCGATTTGTCCGCGGTCGATTTCATTTCCATCATCATCAAAGATGTTCATTTCAACGCCGTCAATAGGAAAACCAATGGACCCGGGTCTGCGTAGTGACGCGTTCTTGTTGAAAGATACAACAGGTCCCGCCTCCGTCAGTCCGTATCCTTCAAGTATCACACAATTAAATTTATTTTCAAAATCTTTAAGCAGGTTCGCCGCTAATTTAGCGGCTCCGGAAATACAATACTTGACTTTTTGAAACGAATCAGCCTCGATTCGTTTATCATTTAAAATGGCATGATACATAGACGGAACACCGAAAAAGAGGCTGGGAGATAAAGATTTAATCATCTTCGATAATTCTAAAGGCTCAAACCGTTGAACCAGCACCAATTTTGCTCCTATAACCATCGTAAGATTCATAACAGCAGTATGCCCGAATGAATGGAACAAGGGTAAAACTCCGATAATCGTATCTGAAGGACCCACCGGAAGAAGGATAGAGCAAGACAGAGCGTTCTCGACAACAGCTTTTTGCGAGAGCTCAACTCCCATAGGTTTTCCTGTTGTGCCCGGAGTATAAATAATTACGCAGGTATCATCCTCATTCAGCTCAGATTCTTCATCTTGCCGGTCATAATGGGGCACTGATTCTCCGAACTCGTGAATACCTTCAATCTCACTTCCCCCGCACTTAATTAAAATATTGCAGCCGCTTCCCGTAGCCGCTTTCATAACATCCGAAGAGAATCCATCCCAAAAAATCACACTCTTTGCGCCGCTATCAGTCAGCAGATACTTAATCTCATTATCTTTCAGCATAATATTAATCGGAACAACCACAGCCCCGATTTTCAAAATAGAATAATAAGCGATAATCCACTCAGGAATGTTCGGCAGCATAATGCCTACATTGTCCCCCTTACCTATTCCCAACGCCTTCAGGCGAGCGGAGAATTGATTCATCTTGTCGTAAAATTGGGAGTAGGAATAACTTTCATCCCCCGACACAAGGAATATTCCCTCGGGATACCTTTCAATGTTTTGTCTCAGATAATCGAGTATTTTCACCGGTCAAGTCTCCTCCAAAAGCCATTTACTATAACTAAATTTTGGAGGACTGTCAAGCTCTTATGGGTTCATTATATAGATGATAAAATATCAAATTATGCGAATACTAATGAGAGTGACATCATCCGATTTAGCCATAGACCCTTTTGAGAATTTTTGTAAATCACGTATGATATTATCATGCAATTCAATGGCTGATTTCCCCCTGGATTTCAATGATATATCGGATAATTTGTCAATTCCATAAAAATCTCCGTTTCTGTTTTCCGCCTCTGTAACGCCGTCGGTATATAAAAGCAGATAATCACCCTTATTAAACTTGACTATTCCGGATTTATATTCCTTATCGGTGACAAATCCTATTGCAGGTCCCCCTGCTTCCAACAATTCGATTTTCCCGTCGGAGCGAATAACCAAAGGAGGATTATGTCCGCCGTTACAATACGCCATTTGCTTATCTTCAGGGTCATATACTCCATAAAAGAATGTGGCAAATCGGTCATCGTCCGTTGCGCCGTAGATTAGTAGGTTCAGTTGATTCACCAATTCCTCAACAGGGAGATTCGTTCGCGCGAGACCTTTATATGAAGCGTATAAATTGGCCATGAGAATAGCCGCAGGAATTCCTTTTCCTGAAACATCGCCTATCGTTATTGATACTCTTCCGCTTGCGAACATCGACACATCATACAGGTCGCCCCCCACCATCTTACTTTGTATCGTGGAGGCTGCCATATCCAATCCTTCCACTTCCGGTAAATGATGCGGAAGCAAGGCTTTTTGAATATCCGCGGCTATTTTTATATCCCTTTCAATTTCCTGTTTTTCCTTGGAAAGCTTAAATAAACGGGCGTTATCTATGACAACCGCCGCAATGTTGGCAACGCCCGTCAGCATATCAAGATCATCAAATCCATACGCATAACTTTTATCGTTCTCCACGTTAAAAGCGCCTAAAACTTTATCGCCGCGAATTAGAGGGACACATATTTCTGATTTTGTTTCCTGTCGGGCAACGACATATTTCGGCTCCAAAGATACATCAGGCGTAAGTATAGCTTTTCTTAATTCAATGCTTGAGCCAATAATTCCTTTGCCGACCTTCATATCGACCTTATCCAAACGTTCTAAATCGAACCCTACCTGATACCTGTCTTTTATTTTTTTGTTATCCCCTTCTATCAGAAATATGCCGGCTGCGTTATAATCTACTACACTTTTCAGATAATCAAGAATGGATTTCAACAAATCCTCTGTTTCTGTAATTGCCGAAAGTTTTTCTGTTAACCCGATCATCGTCGCTTTTCTTAGCGATTCTTTTTCAAGGATGAGATCAGCTTTTCCCAATCTGAGCTTTTGGCTGAGCAGAGATAATATCTCTTTAAAGTTTGTTCCGCTTTCGCCATTGAAATAGTCATCGTCCAACCGTTCCGTAAATATCATTCCAACGATTTTTTCGTCTATCTTCAATGGAATAACGTATTTGAATCCGGCATCCATACACATCAGGCATATACGCTTATTTTCTGGCGTCCGAAAATATAAATCCTCTTTTAATTCTAAATAATCATCGGAAGATGATAGCAATTCCTCAAAATTCCCGCCTCCAAGGACACTCATCTTCAGTACTTTCCCCGACAGAGAGCCATGAATCGCATCTAAAGTAAATGCTTTGCCCACATCCATAAATATAGCCGTCATCCGAGTTCCAAGCGTTTCAGACAGTATAACCGCCAACTCTTTTACGAAAGAAAGATAATCTCCGCCGTATTTATAACCTTTGACGTAGTCCTCTATGTCCTGAATATCAGCAACACTTTTTCCTATTTCAGACGGTTTGGTAATTTTATCTATAATTTGACTCAATCTTGGAAAGGTGAAAACTAATGCTTGGTATCAATCAAATCACCCTCGGATTCGCCTGCATTCTCTTTTTCCTTAGATTCGAGAAGTTTTCTTATTTCAGGGAGAACATAGACGTTTCTGAGGTCTACTCTGCTCATACCTCTTGAAAGTACCGCAATTTTCTTTTCGATAATGGCTTTTTTCTGGATAATTATTACGCCGTCGTCATCTATGAAACACAAATCCCCCTGAAAATCGCCTCTCTCGTATCTTACTGTCAATCCGAGTTTTTCGGCAAGAATTTCTAATTCTTCTAATATCTTATCTGATTTCATTATAAATACTTTTTGTTACTGCTCTTTTTAAGCGATTCAACTAAATCTTTTATCTCCTGAGCACGTTCCCGCGGAGCAATCAATACGACGTCATCTGTGGCGATAACTATCATTTCTTCAAGCCCGATAGTCGCTACATATTTGCCTGTGGTTTTTATCAAAGAATTTTTCGTATCTATCGCGCTCACATTTCCCTCTATCGAATTTCCATCTTTATTCTTACTGCTTAGTTCGTATAACGCATCCCATGAACCTAAATCATTCCATTCGAATTCACCTTTAACCATATACACATTTTTAGAAACTTCCATTACGGCATAATCAATTGAAGTAGATTTTATTGCCGAGAAAGCCTTTTTTAATTTTGTTGAAAAGTTCTTAGTTTTGAATTGTCCTTTTAATATAGCCAATGGCTGATAGAGCTCGGGTATATTTTCTTCCATTTCGCGCAATATTACCGAAGATCGCCAAATAAACATTCCGCTATTCCAGAAAAAGTCTCCGCTTTCGATGAAACGTTTTGCGGTTCCTATTGTGGGTTTCTCCGCAAAAGTCTTTACCCTATAACCTCCCTGAACCTCTTTAGAAAAATTAACCTGTATATATCCATATCCCGTTTCAGGTCTTTCCGGCGTAATACCGATAGTTACCA
Organism: Candidatus Neomarinimicrobiota bacterium; assembly: GCA_022573815.1. Classification (NCBI taxonomy): domain Bacteria; kingdom Pseudomonadati; phylum Fidelibacterota; species Fidelibacterota bacterium. The sequence continues at coordinate 17,511 of JACZTG010000023.1, read as the reverse complement.
ATCCGTCGGTTCTCTCAGCCAATTTCCGCGCGTGCCGTAATGCCTGCCGGAACTTTTCCTGGTTTTTAATTACATGGTCAGCAGGGAATATCGCCATAGTAGCGCCGGGGTCTATTTCATTGATATATAAAGCAGCCAGCGCAATTGCGGGAGCAGTGTTCCTTGATTTAGGCTCTATAAGTATATTTTTTTCATTTAATTCGGGAAGCTGTTCTTGTACAAGCTTAAGCAAGAGTTTGTTTGTGACTACAATTATATTTTCCACAGGAACAATTTTAACTATCCTATTGAACGTAGCTCTAAGCATTGTAATTTTGCCGACCATCTTTAAGAATTGTTTGGGTTTGTGAGATCTGCTGTGTGGCCAAAATCGCTCACCATTGCCGCCGGCGATAATTACTCCATACATCAAATGTCTCCCACGTGCTTAAATATTGAATGAACACTGATCATGAATAATTCTATTATAATGATAAATTACCACTATATACAATTCTTACCGCACCTTCCAATATCACTTCTCCTTCTCTATCGCTCTGATGAACGGTCAAAAGACCGCCGGGAAATTGCATTTCGGTCGGAAATTCAATCCCTCTCGTTTCTCGGAGGGTGAGAGCTACTGCCACGGCCCCTGTTCCACACGCCATAGTAAGCGCCTCCACGCCGCGTTCATAGGTGCAAACAGAGATGTTATCATTCTCAATTTTTATAAAATCAATGTTTGCTCCGAATTTAAATTCCTTGCTGTAGCGCAATTCTTTTCCCACGCCTGATAGGTCTTTTAAATCATCATCCAATAGATCCGTGACAAAATGAGGAGCGCCTGTGTCAATCACGAACCCTTTTCTACCATTAACCGAACAGGGTTTAACCTTTGAATCGGTCAGCATACTGACTTTAACGGAGTTTTCCTCTATCCATCCTCTATGCTCGCCGTCCGGCGCGGTAAAGGTAAATTCCTTTTTATTAAACAGTTTTTCGGCTAATTTCACCAGACACCTTGCTCCATTTCCGCACATACTTCCCTCAGAACCATCCGAATTCAGATATCGCATATGAAAATCGGAGGAAGATTTTTTCAGGAAAATAAGAATTCCATCAGCTCCCACTCCGTTCTTCCTATCACAGATTTCAGCTGCCGTATTATCACTGATCTCAGGAACAGAACCGTCAATATCATTAAATACTACAAAATCGTTTTCCGCCCCGTGCATTTTTAAGAATTTATATTCTTTCGCCAACGGTCATTCCTCAGTGAATACAATTTTATGATCTGCCGTTTCCCATCTCGAACGGACATAAACGGTGTCACTTCCCTGAAAGTACCGCTCTGAAAGGGTATAAGGTACGGGTGAGCCTAATGTGTAAGCCCCGTTTTCATCTCTGTCGCCGTAAGCGCTCAAAAAATATTTGCCGGGTAAAACTTTATCGAACTGAAAATTCCCGTCCGAATTTACCTTCATATTTATTTTTCTCGCCTTTTTATCAAAGGGTACGGCAATTAAATGAACGGCTATATTATTTTCTAAATCATCAAGTACCGAACCGCTGATGATACCGAAAGTATCATTTTCTACGACTTGAAAATTACTCGTCCACAAACTATCGGACATTGAATTACCACGTAAATCGCTGATTTCTCCAAGATTTATTTCGATAGTATAACTTCCTCCTGACTTCCATCCATCGGCGGAGAACGCTTCCCACTTATTGGAATATTTGGAGACCAAATCATAATTAACAGAAACGGTATCAGATAAGAATATTTTTAATGCCGATAACATACTTTCTTTATTTATGCCTTCATTGAAATTAATTCTAATATGATCTCCTGAATATACCAATTTATTTCCTCTTTGGGGAGTCACCGAGAGAAGTTGGGGTGGCGTAGTATCCCGCTCTGCTGATGAGGTAAAGGTTCTCTTCCTTGAAATCGAATCCATTTTATTACCCGAACTGTCCTCGAATCCGCCGAAAAACAGATCATATTCCGTATCATCTTTCAATTCTTCAAAGTGCAGGTGGAAAATATTCGCTTCCTCCGCATCGGGATAAATAACCGATGGAATTATCTTTTCTTCCCCGGTCTTATTCAGCGCCCAAATCGAATCAATATCTTCGGGTAGCACGAGCGGATCGAGCGAACGAACGCTCAGGTGACCGTTATCAACCGCCAGCAGAGATACAATAACCGGATTGAGCGTGTCAATTAAGCTGAATCCGTAAAAAGAAAAGGTGGAAGAGGTGTCTGCTTCATTTAAAACTGCATCATCTTTTGTGGTGATTGCTATCTTGTCTTTTCCTATGAAATATTTACTATTTTCGTCAAGGTCTTCCACCGCGAAAACTCTATATCTGCCGTAAGCAAGATGCTTAAACCGATACTCACCCTTTTTGTTCGGTTGGGTTATATAATCAGGATTTGTCTCCGCCGGTTCTATATCCAGCGAATCTTCCATAAGATACGCGAACAGCAAAACCTTGCTTTTGCTTCCATAACCGAAAACCTCTCCCGCTATAGTTCCATTATCAATGCGGTTTCCCGTAGAAAAAGCGAGATTAAAACTTTCCCCCATTTTGTTCTTATGCTCATCGGCTGCGCCGCTGCCGATACTTATCACGTACGTTCTGTCTCCGGTTAACTCATCGGTAAAAATCAGAGTGAGTTTCTTGTAACCGTTCCATTTGTACTCAGGTTTGGATTCGGGAACAGGAGAAATAAAAATCGCTTTTTCCACACTTGAACGATTCATTCTTTCATTGAATTCGAATTTTACTTTAATATCACTCCTAACCGAAAGAGATAAATTCTCGGGAACCGTATTAAGTATCAGAGGCGGTATGTCATCAACAGGCCCGCCTAAAATAGGACCTTTTGATGCACAGCCCGACAAGAAAATAATAAAGAAAATGATTCCTGATGTAGCAAAACTTTTTTTAAAATTTTGCCTTTTAGAAAGTCCATAACTATTTATGCCCGCAGCAATTGAGTTATCTGTCAAAACCTTATCCAAACTATGAATTTACTCAAATTTGATACTAATTAAAAGCGGTATTTGTGAAGGTTTTCTGTCGATTGACAGAGCGAAATCTATTTTCGGTTAACGCTTCCGGTAATCCTCTAAATCAATACCCAATCCGTCAGCAAGCCTGTTCACGAAAGCGAAATAACCCGCTACAAGAACGAGATTCAAAACAGCCGCTTCTGATAATCCCGCGTTTTTCAGCTCTTCCACATCGTCCTTTCTCATTTCAGAGGGTGTTTTTGTTATCTTTAGCACATATTTCACAATGGATTTTTCCCTGTCAGATAGAAAATCAGGCAGCTCATTTTTCTTGAGTTCATCAACTATATTGTCCATTCGGGACAGCTTACGGAGAACCTCTCCGTGGTGTGCCGTTCAGTAATGACATTCGTTGACGATAGAGACCACGGTTGCCGCAAGCTCGCGCTCTTTGCGGGATAAATCCGAGCGACCAAACATTATATCACGATAAAATCCGGAGTGTGAAGTCATTGTGGAAGGCAATAGACTATGAATCTGCATTATATGGGCTATTTTACCCTCGGCGTATTGAAGAGGTTCAAACCTTTCCCTTAAATCGCCTTCGGAATCATCATAAGAAATCATCTCTATCCAGGACATTACAGATTTACTCCTTTATTTTCATAAGAGTCTATGGCTGACAACCGTTTAGTTATAGCGGGATGACTGTAAAATATAAATTCGATAATCGGATGCGGTTCTATATCCGCCAAATTTAAACTTGCAAGCCTCATAAGCGCTGATTTGAACGATTCCGGGTCCTTCGATATATCCAGAGCATATTTATCCGCTTGCCGCTCGAACTCGCGAGAAAGAATATTCGTTAAGGGATTTGTCAGAAACGAATATGCCATTAGCCATAGAGAGAGCAACGGAAGCGCCCCTATCTCTACAATGTTACCGAAACTGAAATAACTCAGCGTATATGAATATAGCTCTGCGGCGATATACAACCCGAAGAAAGTCGTAATCATCCCTGCCGCAATAAGTTTCGGTACGTGCTTTAGCCGATAATGGCCAAGCTCATGAGCCATCACTGTTAATATTTCGTTATCGGTCATAAGCTCCAACAACGTATCGCCTAACAGTACTCTCTTGGCTTTACCGAATCCGGCAAAAGCCGCATTAGCCTTTTTGGTCGTTTTGCTGAGGTTGAAACTGTACACGCCGCTAAGCTTCATTCCCACGCTTTCAGACATCAATTTTATTTTGTCAGCCAGCTCCCCCGTATCAAGCGGTACGAATTTGTAGAAAAGCGGGAAAATCAACGTCGGCGCCAATCTTCCGAGAAGAACACTGAAGCCAAAGAGAATCAGACCTGTGGGAACCCACCACATTTGTCCGAATTTTCTCAGGAAATAATAGAACAGCAACAACAGAGGAGCTCCGATGACCACGGAGACTAAAAGCCCTTTGAATCCGTGCCAAATCCAGCCCTTGAAACTTTGGTCTGATAATCCGTAACGACGCTCCATTTTAAATCCGATAGAATATTTGAGCGGAAACCCGATAATTGACTGAGCAAATCCCAACGCTAAAAAAAAGAGTAAGAGTTTTTGATAATCGTTTACCGTTATTGTAGAAATATATTGAGCGAGATTTTTGCTGAATCCGGTATAGAGAATTGCCAATGTAAACATCAGATATAGAATCGTATTAAGCAGTGACCCCGCCAATTTCAAGTGGGCGTATTTTTTCGCTTTTTTGGGGTCCGGAAGAGGCGAGATTTTTATTATATCGTCTGAATTGTCCATATACTGTATTATTCTCTCTCTGTCGGGCTGTTGTGGGCGTATTCTAAAATCAAATCTATAACTTCCTCCACTGCTCCTTCATTGTTGGTCCTGTTCGTTACAATATCAGCATTATTTTTCAGATCATCCACAGCATTTGCCACAGCAACCGCCACTCCAGCTTCCTTTAGGAGCTCGAAATCATTTAGGTAATCACCTACTGCCAGAACCTCATCCTTGTTCACCCCGAAATAATTGCGAAGGAATTTCAATCCTTTCCCTTTTGAATCTCCCTGTGTCTTGACTTCTAAAAAATGCAGCGGGTAGCGCGGCGATGGAAAGCTGAATGTAGTCAGATTACATTCGGAATCGCTGTCGATATTTTTGGATATTTCATTTAATATCTCAAGTTCGCCTATGAATAAAAGCTGATATATTTTTTCATAATCATCTATGTTGATTTCCGCAACTTCATTGAAATTGACCGCCCACCATTCAAGGTATTTAAGTATCTCGGGGTCTTTTACGCTGTGATGTATCTTATCCCCATTATAAATGAACTGATAGACCGGAGCGCCGTCAACAGCCTTTAGCGCCTGTTTTACACAGCCTATTTCCAAGGTTTTTTCATATAGAACTTTTCCTGTATGAGATTCCGCAATTAGAGTACCGTTCATACACACGATTGGAACAGATAGATTCATAGATTTCAAATACGGAGCTGCCGCTGCAAACATCCTTCCTGTTAAAAACGTAATTTCATAGCCTTTATCTTTCGCCTTTTTAATGGCCGCAGTTACTTCAGGGGTAATCTTCTTATCGTCAGTCAGCGTGGTGCCGTCAAGGTCAAGAGCGATTAGCTTAATTTTGCTGATTTTATTCTTTAATTCAGCGGTAAGGTTATGATTACTCAACCATTTCCTCCCTCACCGTCAGATTCGAACTGCTTTTACGCAGCTGATAAAACTCTTTTCGGAAGTCGCCGAACTTATTCTCCATAATCGCGTTTCTCATACCGGTCATAAGATTCATATAATAATGAAGATTATGGATTGTTGCAGCTCGACCCGCTAAAGTCTCACCCATTTTAAACAGGTGCCTCAGATAAGAGCGGGAATATTTTTGACACGATTCGCAAGAGCATCCATTTTCAATTGGCGATGAATCTGTTTTATGGACCGCATTGTTCAAATTTAGTTTCCCCTCATTGGTATAAACAGTGCCTTTACGTCCGTTTCGAGTGGGAACAACGCAATCGAACATATCAATACCGAGTGCCACACACTCAATCAGGTCTTCCGGCTTTCCCACTCCCATTAGATAACGAGGTTTATTCTCGGGCAATAGAGAAGCGTTGAAGCCACAAATATCATACATCTTTTCCGGCGACTCACCAACTGCCAATCCCCCTATCGCATAGCCGTCAAAATCGAGCGCCGTAATAGCCTCTGTACTTTTTTCTCGCAGTTCTTTATATGTACTTCCTTGAACGATCCCAAAAAGAAACTGTTTATAGCCGTAAAGCGGTTCGGTAGCGTCAAATTGTTCTTTGCACCGCGCAGCCCAATTGGCTGTTCTTATCTCCGCTTCGGAGGCGTATTCAAGCGTACTTGGATAGGGAGCGCACTCATCAAAATTCATAATGATGTCCGCACCGATATTCCTCTCCACGTCAATTACCTTTGAAGGGGTAAACCGGTGTGTGGACCCGTCAATATGATCCTGAAATGTCACACCCTCGTCATCTATTTTCGTCAATTTCGGCAGAGAAAACACCTGAAAACCTCCGCTATCGGTAAGAATAGGACCATCCCAATTCATAAACTCGTGGAGTCCGCCCGCTTTTTTAATTGTTTCTATGCCGGGTCTGAGGTAAAGATGATATGCGTTTCCGAGAATTATTTGCGTGCGCGTTTCTTTTAAATCATCTGAAGAAAGCGATTTTACCGCGCCGTAAGTTCCAACCGGCATAAAGACAGGAGTTTCTATTACGCCGTGTTCGGTATCTAATAATCCCGCGCGCGCTCCGACCCCGTCAACATTCTCAAGCGTAAAAAATTTAGACCTCACAGTAAGACCGACAGAGTTTCCGAGAGCGAGGCAACTTTTGTTATCCGCATCCCTGTAGGAGTCTTTAAGTTCTTATCATTGGATTTCGGAATAACGGCGTGCTTGAATCCGAGATTGAAAGCCTCTTTGAGTCTTCTATCAATATACGATACGGGGCGAACTTCACCTCCCAATCCGATTTCACCAATAATGACAATACCGTCATCCACCGGGCTGTCCTTAAAACTTGATGCCATCGCCACCGCTGTCCCCAAATCTATGGATGTTTCGGTTATCTTCATCCCTCCTGCCGCATTGACGAACACGTCGCTCATTCCCAACCGCACTCCTGCTCTTTTTTCCAATACAGCGATTATCATCGCCAACCGCCGGTTATCTATCCCTGTAGAATTACGCTGAGGTGTGCCGTATGAAGCCCTGCTGACCAATGCCTGAATTTCCAACAGAAACGGTCGTGTTCCTTCCATGCTCGCCACAACAACAGAACCCGGTACGAGTTCTTCTCTGCCGGAAAGGAAAAAGCCGGACGGATTTTCTACCTCAATAAGTCCTTTCTCCCGCATTTCAAAAACGCCGATTTCGTTTGTGGAACCGTATCGATTTTTTATCGACCGGAGAATACGATATGAGTTTAGCTTCTCACCTTCCATATAGAGAACCGTATCAACCGTGTGCTCAAGCATCTTCGGTCCCGCTATCGAACCCTCTTTGGTGATATGCCCGACTATAAAAACGATATTGCCGCTGTTCTTTGCCAGTTTCAGAAGCATTCCCGCCGTTTCTCTTACCTGAGATACGCTTCCGGCGAAGCTCTCGAGATTTTCGGTGAATGCCGTTTGAATCGAATCGACAATAATAAGTCCGTCTTGCTTAGCGTAAAGCAGTTCTGTGACGATATCCATATTGCTTTCAAGAAGCAGATTGACACCTGATACATCAAGCCCGAGACGGTCTGCCCGCATTTTTATTTGACTTCCGGATTCCTCTCCAGCGCAAAAAATAGTCTCGCCCTTGAGATTACCTGATACCGCGGCAGCCATTTGCAGCATTAATGTTGATTTTCCAATTCCAGGATCGCCTGCCAACAATACAATGCTGCCAGCTACCAAACCTCCGCCAAGAACTCTATCGAGCTCTCCGATGGTAGTAGAAATTTTCGGTGTTCCCTCAGAGTTAATCTCTCCGAGAGAAATCGTTTTCTTCAAATCTGAACGATGGGTTAGTTTTTTCTTTGTCGATTTTGAGACTATTTCTTCAGAGAAAGTATTCCATTCACCGCATTCGGAGCACTTACCGCTCCATTTGGGAGAGGTAGCTCCGCAATTGGCGCAGATATATATCGTTTTAGTCTTTGTCGTTATAGCCATTCGGATTTCCGAATAATTTTTTATCGCTCAATGTGATTGCATTACAAAATACGGCAAACGATAATATATAAGATTTTATGAGACAAATGTGATATAAAAATGAGGGGATTGAGAAGAAACTTAAAATTTTCTTCCGCAAGAGCAGGAATTATCAAATCGTACGGGGTAAACCGCTAACTCTTTTTACCTAAAAATCGGTGCCAAGCGAGAAATAATATCTCGGTTTAGAGGTTCGGCTTAGATCATTATTCCAGGCTAAGTCTATCTTAAGCATAGCAAACCCTATTGGAAGCCTTAAACCAAATCCGTACCCAAGGAAGGCGTCTTCAAACCTCTTTACGCCGAACTCATCCCGCTTGGAGATTACTAATTTTCCCGGTCCCCACGCTACCCCGAAATCAGTGAATGCTACGCCCATAATAAGCGGGAATCGGAGCGGAAGCGGCCAACCTAAATCTAACCTGCGGAACATTGGAAAACGAAATTCATAGTTTCCAAGAAAATATCGAGTACCTACAAGCTGATAATAACTTCCGCCTCTTAAGGGAACCTCAAACTCAGAAAAATATATATTTTGGACATCCTGGATACGTTCATTGAAACTAAGTTCCTCTTCATTAACACCCCAGTTTATCCATCCCGGTGTACCGCCGAGGAAATAGTTAGGCGCATCAGCCCCAAAACTTGCGCCACCGGAGAACCTGGCTGCAAATGAATGAAACCAGTTAATTTTCCAATACTTACGAAAATCAATTTCCATCTTTTGAAATTCAAAACTGTTACTGTTGTATTTGGGACTTACCTGCCATCTTAGAATCGCTCTTGAGCCGTCAATAGGACCCGTAAACCCGTAAAGGACATTATCGTGAACCAACCGTATTTCAGGCAGGATTGTGCTCACTTTAGTAGGAGCCAAATCAGGAACGAATATGGCTTCCTGGCTTACATTGAACCATGTAGCAATAAAATCGATTCTTCTGAATTTGTTGAACGGCCGGGATACGGTCAATCCCAATCCGTATGTTCGGTATCTGATAGTTCCTTGAAATCTGTTTCCGCTGAAAAAATCTGCCGTATGAAATGCGGAAATACCGTAGTTGGTTCTTCGCGCTAAATAAAAGTAGCTTAAAAAATAATCACTGTTATCAAAATCAATTAAGAAATCGGCTCCAAGCTGTATCTGATGATTTCCCAACACGTCCGAAAAATATAGTACTGTAGTCCCTTGAAACCCGAAAAACGTATTATAGCCGGCTACTCCATCTACGAGGTCAAGAGAAAATTTTGTCTTATACGGCTGAGCTATATAAGAGCCGTCCTCACCTATAACTATGCCCGAATCAAGTCTTGTTTCATGATTATTTGCTACTGCAATTTTACTTGAATCAGTTTTGAAATCAGAGGAAAAATCAAATTTCGAGAAATCTTTGTTGTCCGGCTTGGTTTTGTTAAAGTTTGTTCTCCGTGCTTTGGCATGATAGGCGGCAGTTACTGTCCCAGGAGTTAATCCGTCTTCTTCTAATTCTTTAACCCATTGAGTTTTCTGCAAAACAATTTCGTCTTCACCAATGGAAAGAGGATTCTTCAGGACATAAATATCATAACCGCCTTTTGAAAGCGCTGAAAAGGCAAGCTTGGAATCATCGGCAGACCATGAGAGCTGGAAAATGCCTGTAATAACGTTTGTTATAGGATATTCTTTTCCTGTATCAAAATCGTGTATATATATATTCCATATACCTACCCTGTCAGAAGTAAACGCGAGTTTATTTTCCGTATGCGCCCACGATGGAAAATTCTCGCTGAAAGAAGTGGAAGTAATTCTTTTCATATCAGAGCCATCGAACTTCATTGTATATATATCCATTTGTCCGAACTTATAGCTATTTGGATTAAAATCTCCATTCAGTTGAGAGCTATAAAGATAATCACCTCTGTCAGAAGCAAACGCAATGAGAGACCCGTCGGGGGACCACGAAGGTTCGGTATCATCAAACGGGTCATTGGTAAGTCTTTTCAGCTCGTCATTTGCCATATTGAAGACGTAAATGTCCCGTGCGCCATCCTTATTTCCCACAAAAGCTATTTTATTACCGTCAGGAGACCATGAAGCCGTAAATATACCGTCTAATCCGAATTTATATTTTTCCATTTTTTTCGTTTTCACATCAAGTATAATCAACCCGTCTTGATCACCGCTTTTAGCGGCTATAACTATTTTTTTTCCGTCCGGTGACCAGCTGATAGCCGGATTCAGCCATTTTAGCTCTTCTAAATCGGGGGTGCGTTGACCGCTGACGAGCCTTTCTATTATTCTTCCATCTACGGCAGACATGAGATAAATATCGGCATATCCGGATTTGTCGGAAAGAAATGCTATCTTGCCTCCTCCGGGCGAGATGGCGGGTGAGACGTTTTGGAAATTTTGAAGCTTTACGTGATCAGTCATTCTCAACGCAAACTCTTCAGGTTCAAGTCGGTCGGCAATATCCGGCCAATACAATTTCTTTAAATATTTATGCCATTTCTTTGAAAGCTCTTCAAGGTCCTGACCGATAGCCGCTTTGAATCCGCCTTCCACACTGCGGGTTCCCTTCATCCGGGAGAGTATTTCTCCAATTTTTTCCTCTCCATACTTATCACCGAGATACTTCATAAGAGACTGACCGCCTTTATAGGCATAGTATCCGTTTAAATATTGAATCGGCGGTACCTGTCCATTGATGCTTAAGTCGCGCATAAACATATCTGCTCTTGTATCCCACATATCAGAAGAATATTCCGCAAATCCTTCGCTAAACCAGATAGGGATTGCAAGCGATACCCTCCCTGAAATTATGGATTGTACAGAACCCCCATAGACAAGATCGTTTATCATTGCATGGACTAATTCGTGATGAAGCGTGCTTCTGAAATCGCTGTATGAGCCTTCCCAGGGCATAACAACCCTATTCTTGAACAACTCGGTAAATCCGCCTATTCCCTCCACCAGGTAACTAAGCGACACGTTTGTAGATTGAAAATCGTTATGGGAATTATACATAATCAGAGATACTCTTTTCTTTAAATCCCATCTAAGAGTATAGCTTATGGTTACGTAAGCAGATTCGGCAGCGGTAGCGGCAAATTCCGCTATTTCCCGCCCGCCTTCGGTAAAATAAACATCAAAGTGTTCGGATTGAATAAACTCCCATTTGAAATCATTATATTGGACTTTATTCTTACCGAATCCTTGACCGTTCGCACTGTCAAAGAGGACGCTCAGCATAAGAAATGCCGTCAAAAGTTTACCTGATATCAGAGCTGCTTTTCCCTGGGTATTCATTATTCAGTTCTCCCTAAAGGATTAAGGAAATTAATTCTTACTTAAAATATATTATTCATCCGCTATAATGTCAACAAAACACCCGAGTTTCGATGTGTTCCACCTTACATTTGCATTGATTATTCGTCTCTTCTATATTATGATACGATAAATGAAGCAATATGTTCAGATATTCCTCACTTTTATACTGATTTTCTTTTTAGGATGTGGCGCCGAAGAGAAAGAATCTCTAACAGTTCAAGATAAAGAATTAGTTGAGGTATATGTACAAATATCCCTCATTAAGGATTCTAATCTTAGTAATCCTGATAAAAATATTCTAATTGACAAATACTTATCAGAAAAAAATTTAACAATGGAAAAAATTGACTTAAGATTGGAAACGTATAGAGCTAATCCGGCGGAATGGAGAAATTTCTTTATGAACGTACAATCTCGACTTAAAGAGCTGCAAAGAGAAAGTAGGGAAAAGACACTCGATGAATCAGAGTCCGTAAATCTGATTGTCGACACTGTTACAGCGCATACTGACCCGCCAATCCTGAATGCCGATAGCGACACAATCATTAAATCATCAAGCGGCTCTGAAAGTGAAGCGCCTGTTTCAGAAGAACTAACCGATAGCCATATCGCCGTTGAAGACGATACAACTATTATAGAGCCGATACCTTCACCGGATTATCCTGAAGGATCATTTGAATCTGACGAATTAGGTCTATTTTTATATGAAATTCAACCGGGAGACAATCTTTCCACATTGGCCAGTCTTTATGACGCTGAAACAGAGCAGTTAGTTATAATCAATGGGATATTAAGCGCAAATGCTATCAGAATCGGGCAAAAGATTTTGATTCCCAATAAGATTACGAATATAATCTTGCACACTATAGCGAGCGGCGATGTGCTGTCAAAGATTTCTGTCAGATATAATTCAGACCTCGAACAGATTATTCAGATCAATAAAATTAGTAATGTGAATGCAATTAACCTTAACGACCTATTATATATTCCTGTGAGAAAGACCGAAACGGAAGGTAACAAATGAACAAGACCTCTAATATAGAAACAGACGCGATACTGAAAACGGTGACTAATGAAGCATCACTAAAATCAGGCGCAAACCTGATTGAATCCAACGGTTGGTTGATACCGAATGATTACGGAAACGTCTTGGATGAATATGTAGCGTTTAAGGAAGGTGTGGTAGCAATAGACTTTTCAGATAATGGAGTCGTATTAATTGAAGGAAAAGATTCCTTGGATTTTCTTCACAGGATGTCAACCAATGATGTTATCAACACCGGCGAAAACGACAGAACTCTCAATGTACTGACAAACGCTGACGGACGGATTATTGACGCCGCATGGATGATAACAGGTCCTCAAAAACAGAGCGCGATGCTTGTAGGGAGCGCCGGCAGCGGTAAAATGGTTGCCCGATGGTTGGAACAGTATCATTTTTCCGAAGAACTTGATATCAGAGACGAATCGGGAAAATATGGTGTGTTCGCCGTATATGGCGAAAACGCATCTGATATCGCTGCGTCATTAAAATGCGATGTAATTAATTCCGATAAGAATTCCGCATTTGTTCTCGTTAAGGAGAACGCCTCCGAATATTGGGCGAATTTATCAGAGCAGGGCGCCGTTCCCGTGGGGCGTGAAGCATGGAATATTCGCAGAATAGAATTGGGCATCCCGAGATTCGGGTTCGAATTGACCGAATCCGCCAATCCGTTAGAAGCCGGATTATTCGACTCAATTTCTTTTTCAAAAGGCTGCTATATCGGACAGGAAGTAATTGCCAGAATGGACACCTATGACAAAGTCGCCAGACAATTACGGAGACTGCATTTTAGCGGGGAGGTTGACGATTCGTCAAAGCCGACTCTCTCTTCCGGTGGCAGGAACGTGGGAATCGTCACCAGCAGCGTTTACTCGATCGAACTCGGAAAACATATCGGACTCGGTTACATCAAAAACAAACACGCTGAATTGGGAAACGAACTTCTTATTTCGGATAGCAAGGAAACCGCAATTGTAGGTGAAAGCTTCTCAGAATTTGCTGAAGATAATTCCTAATCCGCGTTTTCTATAATCTGATAATCAGAGCTGATTTTCGCTGTGTTCTTTACCATACCGATGGCAGAACAATATTTCTCCTCTGACAGGCTAATCGCCCGCTCCACGTCTTTTACTTTAAGCCCTTTTCCTGTCAGCAGATACTTTATATGAATATCGGTGTATATTCTGGGATGTTCATCTCTCCTTTCGCCGTCAATTTCAATCTCAAGATCGGATAAATTCGCTCTACGCTTTTTGAGAATAGAAATTACGTCCATTGCGGTACATGCGGCAATTGACATAAGCATCAGTTCCATTGGCGACGAACCGGCGCCATGACCGGAATCGGGTTTGTCATCAATTGTCACCCAGTGATTTGATTCACCTTTAGCAACCAAAGAATGTTTGTGGATTTGTTTGAGATAAACTTTCATTTTTAAGACGAAACCTGCGGTGAAGTCTTACGTTCTCTTGCTTTTATCAGCTGGTCACGTATAAATGGAAGCCTTATTATGAGAAAAACAGCCATAAAAGCGCCGTATATCAACGGTTCGCGGATATCTGCCTTCACGAGCCAAGTATAGTGCAATATAACGAGAATTCCGGCAACGTAAACGAGCCGATGAAGACGTTTCCAATTTTTCTTCAACCTCAATTTCCATCCTTTTGTGGAAGTGGCTGCCAGCGTCGCTAATATCAGAAGAGCGGAAAATCCTACTAATATATAGGGCTTTTCCACGATAGCGTCTTTAATGAGCTCCCAATCAAAATAATAATCAAGCGCAATGAAAACGCTGAAATGTAAAAATGCGTAAAGAGCGGTATAAAGACCGAGCATCTTTTTGAATTGCCTGATAAATTTCTTCCCTGTCAGATAAACTATGGGTGTAATTGAAAGAGTTATACTCAGGAGAATCAGAGCTGTCTTCCCGGTTTTTAGCGTAAGATACTGAATCGGATTTGCCGTTAACGACCCGTTTTGCCAGTCCAATATTAATAGCAATAGAGGTAATAGACTTGCTATATGAACTATAGGTTTCAAAAAACGTTTCAAAAATACTTCTTCAAATCCATATCGGAATAGAGACTTGCGACTTCATTCTCATAACCGTTGAACATCAGAGTTTTGCGCCTTCTGAATTCTCCGATTCGCCTTTCAGTTTTTTGCGACCAGCGCGGATGCGACTTCTTCGGATTCACGTTTGAATAAAATCCGTATTCATTTGGAGCCGCTTTCATCCAGAGCGAAACGGGCATTTTCTCTACCAGCTCGATTTTAACAATAGATTTTATGCTCTTAAAACCATATTTCCACGGAACTACCAACCGTATGGGAGCGCCGTTCTGCTTCGGCATATCTTTTCCATATAACCCTGTGGCGAAAATAGCCAGGTCATTCATCGCCTCGTCAATGCGTAGTCCCTCAATATATGGCCATTCATACCACGAGCTTTTTTGCCCCACCATCTCTTTCGGACGCATCAGAGTAGTGAATTTCACGAATTTTGCTTTCGATTTTGGTACCACATCTTTCAGAAGCGATGCAACAGGGAACCCCGTCCACGGGATAACCATTGACCATCCTTCCACACAACGAAGCCTGTATATGCGTTCTTCCTGTGTATATTTGGCTTTAAGATCATCCACACTGAACACGCCCGGCTTTTCTACTAACCCGCCGACTTCCACTTCCCAGGGAGAAACAGTCAGTTTTTGCGAAAGCTTTGCCACATCTTCTTTATCGGTGCTGAATTCATAAAAGTTGTTGTAGTTGGTGATGGATTCTAATGAAGTTAATTTTTCTGAATCAGGCAGAGCGGAGTTGTTAATTCCGGCTAAAATGGAAGCAGGATTCAATATAGTCGCCGCCGCCGCCACACCCGCTCCTTTCATAAACTTCCGACGATTAAGATAATCAGATTCGGATGTAATTTCAGAAGATTTTATTTTCGCCATTAACAAAGATTCCTTTCAGGTTTTCTCATTATACTATATCTCCTATACGTGAATTTGTCAAGATATGTTATCTGTTTTGAAATCTGCTTTGCTCCATCTATATTTAAGCGCTTGAAATAACCGGCAAATAAACGTTTAAGGAACGATTTTATTCCAACAGAGTTTAAAAGTAAAAATATATTATGAATATGTCATTCAACTATACCTTGTTAATCTTATTCCTGTTGCAGATAGTTCCATCAAACGCAAACGGCGGGAAGCTTCAACGGATTGGCTCAATTCAATTCGTGCCGAATATCAACGGCACTGACAGCACAGGCGCTTCTGATGTTTGGGGATGGACAGGTCCCGATAGCACAGAATACGCGATAATGGGTATAGCCGCCGGTGTCGCGATAATTAATACCAATATTATGGAAGTTGTTTCGATCGTGCCGGGTCCCGCGAAACCGGGCGGACCGGCTCATAGAGATATTAAAACATATAGGAATTATGCGTACGTAGTTAACGAAAATACGGGTGTCAATGAAGGTTTGATGATTATCGACCTCAAATTTCTTCCGGACAGTGCGGTGTTCATTCGTTCAATTCCCATCGATACCGTTGGCGGTTTCAGGTCGCATAATTTGAGCATAGACACCTCAAAAGGATTTGCTTATATCGAAGGACATTTACCCGGTGTGCTCAGTATATTTGATCTTTCTGATCCCGAAAATCCAACTTATGTGGCGGAATTTCCAAATAATGGTTTTAAGATTCATGATTTATACGCGCGGAACGATACTCTTTATATAGCTGAAGCTGGATTTCCCTCTTTCAGTATTTGGGACTTGACAAATAAAATTATGCCGAAATTATTGGTAAGAAAACAAGTTTCAGAAGCGGGATTCGTTCATAATGTCTGGCCCACAGATGACGGGAAGTATCTTCTTTCTACTCAGGAAGCACCCGATATAACAGTTAAAATGTGGGATATATCAAATCTCATAGCTGACAGCATAAAAATCGTGGGCGAATGGCTCGGCACGAGTCGCCTTGCCCACAACGTACACGTCAAAGGCAACTATGCATACGTCAGCCATTACGAATCCGGCATTCATGTGCTTGATATCAGTGACCCGGAAAATATCTTTGAGAACGCCTCGTTTGACACATATCTGCAGAGCGATAACGAGGCATTTAACGGCGCATGGGGTGTCTATCCATATACACAGAACGGAACAGTATTCGTCAGCAACATAGAAGGCAGACTCGATGTTTTTGAGTTTGATTCAAGCGCCGTAATAACCGCTATTGATTATTCACCTTTGCTGAAGCAACCGTTGTTAGTCAACAATTATCCGAACCCTTTTAATCCCACAACGACAATTGAATTCTATCTGCCGCAATCAGCTGAAGTGAAATTGTCAGTTTATAATCTGAGTGGACAACTGATTCAGACCCTTCTCGACGAACACCTCAGTTCGGGCACATATTCGCCAATTTGGTCAGGCGCCAATGTAGCTTCGGGTCTGTATTTTTACCGGCTGCAAACCAATAATGCCGTCACAACAGGCAAAATGGTTTTAGTGAAGTAAGCTCTTTCAATTTTCATGGCTGAATCCACCTACCGAATAATTGTTCTTATTCGGTCCATCACTGCACTTAAAAAGTAGTTTCGATACCCCTAAACACACCACTTCCCACAGTTCCGGCGAATATGATTCCCTCGGAATTTATAATAAGCGTTCTGACAAAAGTATTAGTCAAACCCATATTGACTTCTGTCCAGCTGTCGCCGTTGTCCTCCGACCAAAAAACTCCACTTTCAGTACCGGCGAAGATGGTGCTACTGAAATAAGGACAAGATCTCTCACTTAGAGTTTCTTTTATTTGCTCAAGTTGTCCCGTAGGGACGCCTACGGCGTTAATATACTTGAAGATAGAAGAGACTATATAATTGTAAAAGT
>JACZTG010000022.1 GCA_022573815.1 Candidatus Neomarinimicrobiota bacterium | reverse complement strand
CGGAATCAATATGTACAATTGCCGCATGATTTAGATTATATTTCCCGATGGTTTTATTGTTAAGCGTCTCCTCAAACCAGCCCTGTATGATTTCCACCCTTCCTTCCTGAATACCCTCGCCTTTAATATACTTCAAGAAATTTTCTTTGGAATTTGAATACTTCCCCCGTAAAATAAATCGGTTTTTGTGTCTATACCTGTGGCTTCCGGCAATCCTTTAAAGGAGTCAAACGCGATGAATCGCATACCTTTCCATAACTTACGTCTCGTGCCGAAATCTCTTTCACTTTCCCATCGTGTGTGACTGTTAAATGCTCGTCGGAAGGCTTTATATGCCTTCACGATGAGTGACCTTTGAAAACCCCGAACTCTAAATAATCACCTTTTATTTCATTCCGTGATATGAATATCGCTGCTTTCCAGAATATGGTATCCTCCTCATTGAGCATTAATCTTGCCAATAATCTTCTAAGTGGTAAAATTATCCTTTTCAAAGACCGTGATAGAAATTTTCTCATACCTTGCTCAGTTGACCAGCCTCCATCCCTGTTTTATGATACTGATTAAGCCCTTACATTATAAAATATTCGCGGCCTTATTTTTACTAATTATATCGGAGATGACCAGCCATCAATGGCTACGCCACCTGTTATATTACAAGTTAAGTATTTAGAATGCACTGATAATTTACTCAAAATAATTATATAAGCCACGTATCATATACAATAAAGGATTTGATTATCAAATATGGAAAACGAGTTCCGGATAAGTTCTTCAGAAATCTCTTATACTATTATTTAGACCGGGAAATACAATTAAACAATCTTGCAACCCTTTGGCGAAAGTACAGTCCGCCGATTACCCTGTTTCGTTTAGTAAACTTATTTAAATCTTTCGTAAAATCATCTCCAGCCGCAGCTGCCTTCTCATCAAATAGCCGAGGGACAAAACTATAAAGCTCAATATCAAATCTGTTGTAACCTCTTATTGCATTGATAGTTTCAGGGTTCAAATCGTTAACTTTTTTTATTTTTTTGGTTCTGTTTGCTAATGCTAAAACAATGAAAAAGCTCGCTATCGTATTTTCCGTACCGCTTTATTTTATTAATATTTCTATTGACTATCTTTTTGAGAAACAAAGATATAGCCCCTATAAATTTTATGATAATCGGAATCCAGATCATCGGCAGAATACAATTTTGTCGAAAACCCGAAATCTTTAAGATGATCGAGCAAATCTAATCCAAAATCAGTGTAAACTAATGATTTTCGCACTCCGTCTTTATGGTAAACTTTAGGTTTGATAAAGATTTCTTCTCCATTATCAATTTTTACCCGGCTTTCGGTGATGGGGGAATTCTGAAATGGGATACTGAATATATGATAACCTGACGGTTTTAGTACTCTGGCAATTTCTTTCCAGGCTAAGTCAGGCTCTAATATGTGTTCGAAAACTGTCTGAGTTATTACTAAATCAAATGTCTCGTCGTTAAAAGTGAGTTTTTGCAGATCCTCACACCTGACCTTGTCCCGTGTGTAATTTCCCGGCTGAATATCGGGATAATATTCAGAACAGACATAACCTTTTAGCGCTTTAAGATGATCGTTTAATGGACCTCTCGCCTGTGCTTCGAAGATATTGAGAGATTTTGATTTCTCCATAAACTTTTTCATTGAATATGGTTTATCAATATCAAATGTTTTGCATAACACAGCCGCAAGATGCCTGTTTCGCGCTATCCCTCCACATCTATTACACTTAAATGTTTCTTTAAGGTTATCTCCGTATTTATACATAGTCGTTTCAATTCCGCAGATAGAACAGTATCCCCGATGCTGCGTTCTTCTCACGAAATTCCAGGTTTTCTCAAGCGCTCTTTGAGGATTTTTAATGGCTTTTATGAGCAAGTCTAACATTTTTCTCCATGATAAAATACGCTAACAGTAAATTAATTCAAGGTATTGCCTAATTAATGTCGGGATAACACAAAATATATGCAAACACTTATTCTGGTATTTCGGGAGCTCGGTTGGATGACCCATTATCACTCAAGAGCCGACATCAATAAGAATCTTCAATAGATATTTAAAGCCAATTAACCAATCAAAGTCGTTTGTTTGACAGACCTTTAATAAAAGGATATATGTCTTTCACCCGTCCGGCAACACTGCTGATGGTTATAGGCAGTATTTTCTTAATTCTTATACTCAAATAAACGCCTTGAATTAACATTCCAAGAATAAATGCCAGCGCCATTCCTTCCGGACGCATCTTGGACGTCAGTAAAAACCCCACAACCGCCACCACTATAACATTAATAATTCTCCCGAAGAGTACTGTTCTCGGTTTATCAAGAGAAAAGAACATAAAAACGTTTAAAGAAACTGTAGGAGATATTGTGGCTCCTAAGATCAGCAGCTGCAAGATCAAATAAGCTCCTTCATAACGACCACCGTATATTAATTCAAACATCGGTTTTGCAAATAATATGGCTACAATATTCATCGGCAGGAGTATCAGATATAGGAAGCAGAGAATTTTTTCATATAACGCCTTTAAATCTTCCATCCTCCCTTCCTGTACCAATTTCGAGCCATAAGGGAAAACCGTAATATCCATCATCTGAGAAATAATCTGATAAAATCTGATGACAACTTTTGCGGAATTATACCAAGCAACCTGAATTGGACCCATTAGATACGCTATAATATATGAATCTATATTATTTGCCACCGTATTCGCCGTAGCCGATCCCACACTGTATTTTCCGTAATTCAATGCTCTTTTCTGATGGGAGAAAGAGAGGACTGCCTTACTTCGCTTCAATATTTCCCTATTCAGCAGTCCACCCACCGCAGCTGAGGAGAATCCTGCAATCGCCATTAGATATATAACCTGAACAGCGCTGATACCCTCTTGCCCTGAGTTCAGATAGACTAATCCAACTGAAAGAATTATAAAATACACGCTATTCAGAATAAATAATCTTTTCGTATTTCTACTTGATATGATAAGCCTCTGAGCAAAATTTTTTAAAAATTCTCCCGCCAGTTGAAGAGGTATGGCAATTGGAAGCAGAGTAGCAAGGAGAGGCGTATTAAGTAATTCGGATAGCAGTTTACTGAACAATATAAACGGCACTATAGCAGCCAGATTAAAAAGAAATGAAAGAGCAAAAGCATTGATTGGTATTTTCGGGTCCCAATCTTCCACGGATAATTCACGAACCATATGGCGATATACAAGCGCTCCACCAATCATAACTATGATTCTGACTATTCCCTGAGATAAAATGTATGATCCGAATTCTTCCGATGGGAGAGTCCTTACTATTAATAATATAGCGACTATTCCATACGATAATTGGAGAGCCTGAGAACCCGCCGCCCAAAGACCTTTAGTGAGATGCTTTTCTACCCTAAACATACAAGTCTATTTAAATTGTGCAAAAAAGAAAATTCAAAGTTTTATTAATCGACATAGCCTAAACCTCTCAACCTCTCTTCAATCGCTTTTTCTTCCTCAGGAGTATATCCTTTCGATTCCTTTCGAAGATCTTGCGCTGACACATTTCGCTCATCGTTGGAGAAAACAGGAGGCGTTTCAAAAATATCCTGCAAAATTTTTCCATCCATATCATCAGGCGCTTTGATTCCGAACGATGACAATATTGTTGGAGCTAAATCAGTTATATTTGCATTATCAATTTTAATTCCTTTGCGAATCCCGTTCCCATGAGCGATAAAGATACCCTTATCGTCATGGTGGGCGGTTTCAAGAGGATCGAAAAGTCTTCCATCAGGGGGGATATTACGTATTTCGCCCCATTCGTAGTTTCCTAAGATAAATTGGATGTCAGGAGCGTTTGACACATATTCGCCGGAATAAATATCTTCACGTAAGAGAATTTCCACTTCAAGAGCGGAGCCGTCACGCGGATCAGAAATATTCCGTAGCTTATCCGCTATTTCTTTCCTTAAAGCATCATAATCTTCCGGTGAGACAATCCCTTCCGGTCTGTCAACGGTGTTAATGTAAATACCGCCCGGAATAGCAATCGCCTTCGTCTTTTGCCAGTGGATACCTCCTGTTTGAATAAGGTCCATTATCGCTTTACCACTACCTTCTATGACTCCGACAGGTACCCGTTTTTCGAGAAATTTCGGCACTATACCCCTCACAAAATTCTTCATACCGAATTTATCAAGGACGGAGGCAATACCCTTTTGAGTGATACCGATTTTCCCGAGAATCGAGTTCGGATTCTTTAAAACCAGATACCCCTCATTAATCAGCCACTGATTCAGGTAGAATCCTTTATCCCGACGATGAAATCCATGATCTGACATCAGATAAAGCGTGTAATCCTCATTCTTTACGGAATCTAAAACTTCGCCTATTTCCCCATCAAGAGCTGAAAAATACTTTTTCAGCTCTTCTTTTGCCCATCGGGACTCATTTTCATCGTCCGAATACATCTTATTTATTAATTGGTGAGACATCCTGTCTGACCCTGTATAAACAAACATCATAAAGTCCTGCATCTTTTCATCGAGCAAATATTTTATCGCTTTGGTACGTTTATACAGCAGGCGATGACAATTTTCGACGACGTCCTCCACGCGATACCTGTCTCCCTGGTCTGCGTCAATTTCATAACCACCCGTTACCCTGTCCAAGTCATCTTTAAGATTTTTCGGATGAGTAAAATTTGAATGTGTGGATGGAGCAAGAAATCCCGATACCATAAAGCCGTCAACCGATTTCGGCGGAAACGCCACAGGATTATTGAATATGCCGGTAGTGTATCCGTAAGAGTTCAGTATGTCCCATAATTCGTTTTCGTTCTCAACATCTCGATTGTCGAATCGCCTAATATCGTAGCTGCTTTTCTCCAATCTGTAGAAATTAAACATTCCGAGTTTGCCCGGATTCTTGCCTGTGGAGAAACTAAACCATGCCGGACAAGTAAGTGGAGGAAAAGTGCTCTTAAGGATTCCATGGACACCCTCGTCAATCAAGGATTTCAGTGTCGGCATGCTGCCATCCTGTATATACGGCATCATTATATCGAAAGTACCTCCATCAAGACCAATGAGAATTACTTTCTTCTTATCAGACATTATTGTTTGCTCCACCGCTGTTTTTTTAATATCCAAAAGCCCTTATCAAATTGCCTTGATTCTCCTGACGCTGAACATTATCAATCTACCGATAACGAACTGAATTGCCCGTAGAAATACCATTACCGGTATCGTTAACCAGTGATACCATTTAGCGTAGAACCTGAAAAAACGGAAATTACTTTTTATTCTACTATAGATTTTAAACGAAATGCTGTATGCGGACGTAATCTTGTGCCAGATAAAGGACTGAGGTTCAAACACCACTTTGTAACCTGCCTTTCGTGCCCTAAAACAAAAATCCACATCTTCCGTATAAAGATACGCTTCGTCAAACAAACCAATCTCCTCAAATACGGCCCTTTTAACCAGCATACAACATCCTGTGGCATAATCTACTTCTCCGCCCTCGTCAAAACCCACGGTGTCAGTTTTCCTCAGGCCGCGGTGATATATATTTCCGGTAAAGAAATTTACAAATCCTCCCGCATACCAGATCTTACCCATATCATCATAATAATAAATCTTAGGGACTACGATTCCAATATGCTGATCCGATTCGGCAGTTTTAACGAGAAAATCCAAAAAATTATCTTTAACTATAGTATCGTTATTCATAATAAGAAATAGAGAAGCTTCACCTTTTAATTCATTCTTTATTGCTGCATTATTTCCGCCCGCATACCTAAGGTTACCGTCATTTTGAATAAAATTCAGAGTTGGAAATTCTCCTTTTATAGCCTCGAAAGAACCGTCGGTAGAGGCATTATCAACTACGGTTATTATTTTATTCCTGTAGTTGATTTTAGATAAACTGCGGAGACATTCTATAGTGTCATCTTTGCCATTCCAATTGAGAATTATAAT
Organism: Candidatus Neomarinimicrobiota bacterium; assembly: GCA_022573815.1. Taxonomy (NCBI): domain Bacteria; kingdom Pseudomonadati; phylum Fidelibacterota; species Fidelibacterota bacterium. The sequence goes on along the minus strand of JACZTG010000022.1, from coordinate 32,334 downwards.
CTGAACAAGAGGCCGACTCAAATATTCGTTCATTGTATCAAGCTCTCTATGGATTTAACCAAATTTTCCCACGAAAAAAGTTTTTTGTGTTCTATAACGTTACTCCTGAAAGAATCACCGCGCGCATTATTGAAATAATCCAACACCGCGTCTGCCACCGCGGACGCCGAGCCCGGTTCCACGATGTATCCTGTCTCTCCATCTTTCACTACTTCCGGTAAACCTCCAACTCTCGTTACAACTACAGGCAGATTAAAATTATATGCGATCTGTACAATACCGCTTTGAGTCGCCGTAATGTAAGGTATGACTACAAGGTCGGTATTCGCAAAATAATCTCCTACTTTTTCATTGGGAATGTATTCGTCAATAACTTTCACGTATTTAGATATTCCCAATTCTTCTATTAAATCCAGATAGAATTTCTTTTCATCGTAAAATTCCCCTGCAACGGTCAGCGTTATATCTAATTCTTTTAACATTTTCGGCATAGCTTTAAGCAGATATTCTAAACCCTTATATTTTCTGACATACCCGAAAAACAATATTTGGTGGGATTTATTTAGATTACTATTCGCATTTACCGTCGAAATATCGCCATTTTCAAATAAATCAATTATAGGATGAAAATTTTTCACTGCTACGGCATCGGGGTATATATCCAGAAGATTTATTCTATCTTCCTCTGAATGCACGATAAACCTATCTACTTTGGAGAATGCCGTTTTACTCAATAAATTATCAATGAAAGAGCTTTCGTGTGGCAGAACATTATGACAGATAAACATTTTCTTAGCTGAAATATTGCTCAACATACGCATTATTGCGCCGAAACATATACCGAAAAAAGGTTGCCACCAATGAAATATCACAGCATCAGGATTTTGAGATTTTATATACTTTGCCGCCTTAATCCATGAAAACGGATTAACCGTGTCAATCAATCTTTCTGATGGAACATTAAAAGCGCTATCTGATTCGTCGAATTGAGTCTTACCGGGGAAAAATATATCAGGATACATCCGCTTAAAATTAACGATTGAAACATTATGCCCCCTTTTGACCATAGCCCTGTGTAGGCGTGTGTTATAATGAGATATTCCACCCCTGTAAGGGTGTGCCGGACCGACGAGTATAATATTCATTGCAAACCCCTCAAGCGGGTCTTAGAGGCTCTCCGATATGTATATATCAATTTTCATCGTCGAATCCGATTCTTTCCGATATAGAATAATTTGACTCATTTCCCCTTGAAGTGATCATCTCCGCCAAGAGGCCTAAGGAGATAAATTGGATTCCAACTATCATCAGAAGAACACCGAGAAATAAGATCGGCCTGTTTCCAATCCAAATTCCCCCAAGCCATTGAATTGTCAAGTATGAATTGATAATCAATCCTCCGGTGAAAAGAATAGCGCCGATTTTTCCGAAAAAATGAAGCGGATTTCTATTGTATTTGCCGAGGAATATTACTGTAACAAGATCAAGGAAGCCTTTTAGGAAGCGACCTGCTCCGAATTTTGTATTCCCGTATAATCGAGCTCTATGATTTACAACAATTTCAGTCACACTAAATCCCGCCATTTTTGCAAGTACGGGAATATATCTGTGCATTTCGCCATATATGTTTATTGTCTTTATTACGTCCGCCTTATAGATTTTCAATCCGCAATTAAAATCATGAATCCGAACTCCTGACATTATCCTTGTCACAAGATTGAAAAGTTTACTCGGCACTTTTTTAGTCCACGGGTCTTTCCTGCTTTTTTTCCAACCGGAGACAACATCAAATCCCTCATTAATCTTATTCATAAGGGCGCCTATTTCAGAGGGATCATCCTGAAGATCAGAGTCCATAGTGACAACCATTTGCCCGTTGGCCACTCTGAAGCCCTCCGAGAGGGCTGCCGCCTTTCCGTAATTTCGCCTGAATCGTAAACACTTTATTCGAGAATCAGAAGAAGCGAGCGTCGTTATCTGTTTGAAAGAGCCGTCCCTGCTGCCGTCATCAATGAAAATCAGCTCGTACTCAAGCGAAAGTTTTTCTACGGCATCACGAATCTCTGAAGCGAGCTGGGGAATAGATTCTTCTTCATTATACAGGGGAACAACTACGGATAATTTGATATTTGAGTTATTCAAGGTATCATCTCTTCGATAATGTTGATTCTGGTGTCAATATACTCCATAGATATCGCACCTCCTATCTCATCGCTGATAAAATGTATTATTCTTGGGAGGGTTATTCCGTTGATAATTTGAAATTCTTCGAATCGCTTCTCTATTTTATAATTCTCTTCCGAATACGTAACTATTTGTTTCGTAAGAATCAGCTTCTCTTTATCTATCCAATTAAATTTAGTAACGCCGTTAATCGAAGTTTCAAAATAATAAGATTTTCCGTCAATTTTGAAGTTTTTTATATTTTTTGCTTCCAATTCGGAAATCGTCACTAATCCGGTCACAACCTCAATAAATTCATTTATTCCTTCCCTGAAAGATATTCCTGAAAAAGAAAAACTTTGAGGATTCCCTTCGAATGTTTCATTTCGCAGATAGTTTTTTAGAATATAATAGCTGCTGTCAATTTTCATTTCCGAAATCGGAATTCCCAACGGTCCCCTGATGCTCATTTCTATGTATGACGGCATTTTTATCTTTATATAGTTCTTCCCTACTTGCGCCATATCTCTTATATCAATCGCTATTCTCGCCTCCGCTTCCATCGATTTTAATTTTTCTTTATTTTCATTTAACGCGAGTATCAGGTCCTCTACCGCCAAATTTGATTCGGGCAATGTCTTCGTTGTTGACAATAAACCGCAACCGCTTAGAAGGGCTAAAAATGTTGTAATAAATAGTAAACGTAGGTTAATAGTCACTATAAGTTATGAGTAAATGTTACTCGGCAATATCTTTTTCTATTGTAGTAGATTCAAATTCCTCCGTGTCCATTGCCTTTTGATAGTAATATTTTGCTTTATCGTCCTCACCTATATCCTTGTAAATATCTCCCAGATGTTCTAATACCTCGGAGTTTGTAGAATCTTTTTCAACTGATTTATTTACGTACTCCAATGCTTTATCCAAGTTTCCGATTTTAAAATAAATCCAACCGAGCGTATCAAGATAAGCGGGATTACGGGGAGTTTTTTCTACCGCAACTAACGCCATTTTCAACGCTTTTTTAAGTTTGATTCCCCTCACCGACAGGCTATACGCGTAATTGTTTAATATTGTCGTGTTCTGCGGGTCTAAGCTGAGTATTCGCAAATGCAAGTCGTCGGATTTGTCATATTTTTTAAGATTATCATAGACTGAAGCAAGAAGAGTTTGAGTTGCTGTATCATCAGGGCGAAATCGTATAGCTCCTTCAAGAGCCGTCTCAGCTCTTTTATAGTCTTCTACTTGAGTATAGGCGGAGCCTAACAAATATAAATTCGTCCAGCTTTTAGGAGCTTTTTTTTCTCCTTCAGCTAAAACTCTAACAGCCTCATGATTTTTATTTTGAATGAGATACACTCTCCCAAGATTGGAATATCCTACAGACATTTGAGGAGCAGTTTCGATTAATTTTTTCAAATAAGTTTCTGATATTTCATAATTTTCTTCCTCAGCGTAAATGTTTCCGAGGTAAAAATAAATTCTCCACTCATTTTCGTGTTCAGGTAAAAGGCTCTGAAAAAGTGTTTTAGCCTCTTCTAACTTCCCTTCCTGCCAGTATAAATCGCCAATTGAAATCCTTGCGGGAAGATCATTTTTGTTTTCCAACAGGCGGTCTTCATAAAGTTTCTTCGCTTGTTCGAAATTCCCTTTATTAATATAATACTCCGACAATTTTCTCCGGAGTGCCTGATTATTAGGAAATGAATTGTAATATTTTATGTAAAGATCAATGGACTTTGATTCATTTCCAAGTTTTTCATAAAGATCCCCCGCCCGTAGCAGCGCTTCACCTTCTGAAGAATTTTTCGAATAAAGTTTTTCATACGCTTTGGCGGCATCGGCCCTTTTTCCTGCTCTTTCCAGTGATTCGGCGAGCTGATACCATGATTGAATATCATCGCTCTTTATCTCCACCAGCTTCTCATACCAACCTGCGGCAAGAGAGTATTTTTCCGTCACGAAATATATCCTGGCAATTATGCCAATAGCTTCAGTGTTTTCCGGCTCTAACTCGATAGCTTTTTTTGAAGCTTTTATCGCCTTTTGGTAATTAGAAATTCTTGTGTAATCTTCAGACAGAGCCAGGTATATTGTCGCGGAAGTGGAATCATATTTTAATGCTAATTCATATTCCTTTATAGCGGCTTCGTATTTATCCTGTAAATCAAGAATAGATCCCTCCATAAAGTGATCTATCGCCATTGGATTATATTCTTTTTCTTTTTCAACGACAGAGGTACGATTTTCAGGTGTTTTCTTCGTTGCTTTCGAGCATTGGGTTCCATAAACCCCTATGAAAACCAATATCAGCAATAATAATGTATTATTTTTTCTCATAATCGCCTTAAACTTATTCACGCTCCCCTAATGTTACAAGAGAAAACTATATGGCCGAATAAAGCTTGCAGAGATACTATATTTTAGCTAATATTTTATTTGTTAATATAACAATTCAATAAATTTTGATTTACCAATTTATATACCCGGAAAATCATGTATGAACGATAACTTTTGGACACTGATAAAAATTGTAGTCGCAGTTGGCGCTACATTACTCGTTTATAAATTTCTTGATTCCGGCTCTTCAGTTGAAATCAAAAATTTCTCCCTTATAGATATATCTATAGAAAAATTGGGAGAGATCCTTTCTGCCAGTATAGAAGACAATGATGCAAGGAGAGAGGCGAAGTTAGAGTTTAAGGAATTTTCGGATTTGGTGATGGAAGGAGAAATAGCTCCTGATGAAATTGAAGATATAGCCTCGTCGATTCTAAATATGAGAATGAGAAAAAACCCCGATATCAGCAAGAGTACCAAAGAAATCATCAGGGCCCTTAAAAGAGCCCGGGCAACATCAAGTTTTATCGAAGAATCTCCCGAAGAACTTGCGGTAATATTGGATTCCATCGCCGTCAAGATAAATAACCTAACTATCTTTCAGGAAGAATATTACCAACGTTTTCTTCACTCAGAATATTTGACGGATTTGAAAGTATCCGCAGAAACACCCGGGCTCATTGAATCGGATAAAATTCAGGTTGTGATAGATTTTGATCCGGTAGTTATTGTTTCACCGACTCCTCAAATTGCGAATTTACGAAAGAAATCTGAAATTGTAATAATTGGAGAGACTCTTGTAGATATACCTCCGATACAAATAACCGAAAATTTAAATATTCTTATAGATTACACTAAATTAAATATGATGGATTCGTTAACAGTAAGTGAATTTCATAAAAAAATGAACGAATTAAAATCTATTAAATTAATTATTAATCATATTCAGGAGAAGAATAAGGAAAAATCAGTTAATAGTAATTCTGAATAACCTATTTAACCGTAGATTTGTTTTTCATTACAGCTACAAACTTTTACCATCTTTTTATTAAATTTCCATGCATCTGATTTTTCAGATTTCGATGTTGCTACATGCCTCAAATTCGTATACACCGTTCCACACACCGGACATGTTTCACCTTCATCTCCAATCTTCGCCGTCTTTGAAGCAAAACTTCTATCCTTAGCCATTTATCAAACTCCATTTTATAAACTTTTATTTTTAATCATATCTTTATCAGCAATTGATATTAACTCATCTGCTGTTTCCCCGTTTTTGGGATAACTCGCACTCCCTAAATCAATCTTTAATGTAATAGATTCATTATTATATTCAAATACCATTGTTCTAATTAATTCCTGAATCCGATTCGTAAAAGCATCTACTGCTTTTTGCTTGTAATCCAAAAGGACAATGCCGAATTCATCTCCGCCATATCGGCTAACTATATCAGAACTTCTAATTTCCTGACCGAGCTTTTCCCCGATTTCTTTAAGCAGAATATCACCTGCTTTATCACCATACCTCTTATTTATCTTACCAAATTTGTGGACATCAATTATTAATACTGTGAACGTTTCATCATATCTTTCAGCTCTCAATATCACATTTTCGATAAACATCCTGAAAAACTTAATATTTTGCAATCCTGTCAGCTCATCTGTCAAAGTATTGGAACTCTTTTCCTTAAGGAGCGTCAGCCGCGAAAGCGCTAAACCCATTACCGCACCCAAACTTGTCAGTATCGCTTTATCTGTATTCGAATAATTTGCCGGGCTTTTGCTATCTAGCCCAATGACTCCCAATACATTTTTCCCTGAGTAGATGGGAGTTCCAATATAAGAGTGAAAATTACCGGTGGATTCTTCATCATTCTCGAACCGCGGCTTAAAGTATCCGCCTTCTTCTGTTTCGGGTACAATTATCGGCGAGTTCTTTTTGAATACCAGTCCATTCATACCCTCGTTAATCGAATATTCAAAGTCTTCAGCATACTTGTCTTCCGCTCCGCTTCTGAATTTAATTATTAGTTTATCAGAACTGTCTTCATCCAATAATGATATGGTCAATGCATCATACTTTATTAGACTTTTACATGTATGCGCGACATTCTTATAAACTTGGTCGAATCTTTGAGCGCGCTGAATCGAAAGAAAGAAACGATAGAGTTCTGAAATGAGCGTTAGTCTGTTTTGAAGATTGAAGATAGAATCAAGTTGTATCACCGTCTTTTCTATGATGACGGCAAAACTTTCTATAAGTCTCTTATCCGATTCTCCAAATGAATCTTCTGCTCTACTGTCCACAAATAAGACACCCATAGACTTTTCGTTATAAAACACAGGCGTACCGAGAAAAGATTTCACAGAGAGCGGATCTTTCAGATAATCGACATTTTCTTCAATATCATTAAAACTTTTGACAAGGATAGTTTTTTCGGATTGCAAAACTTTACTGACTATTCCATCACCCATTGAAAGCTCGTTATAAAATTCCTGCGCTTCGTCGGCAGGAACAGCTGACTGAAGCTTTATCCTTGAACCTCCCATATAAAAAGCTGCCGCTCTTGCAACAAATGTATCACCCACAGCTCCTAAAAAAGTTTCTATATAATTTTTATATTCCTTTTCTGCTGCATAAATGGGAACCGATGATAAGTCCACCTCTTCAGGCCTTAAACGCAATGCGGATAGGTTATTTTTAATATCCTTTGATTCTATCTCAGAGCGTAACCTTATCTGCGAAGACCGATATGTAAGGATGGCCGTAAAAACGATGATTAGAAAAGCTAAAAAAGGGCGTAATAGCTTGTACAGCAAATTTGCTTGATTGTCAGGCAAAAAATATAGAACTGATAGCGAAATTAAGAGTAAAACGCTGACAGCGATAGAAGAAATACTCTGTTTTTTAGAGGCAAATCCTACGCTTGATATGAACAATTCAGAACCTATATTAAAAAGTTTATTGAGTGTTAATATAAACTAACGGGTCGGAATGTCAATAAGGTTTGGAGAACGGTAAGCGGCTCGCACTTATCCGATAAACTTACAAAAAGCTATAAGGACTTAAAAAACGTGCTACTTCTGAATAGACTCCGTCTCAGTAGAGTTCATTTCCTCTTCTTCATCTGTCTTTTCACTCTCAACAGACTTCACATCTTTGTCTTCATCTTTAGTTTCCGTAGATGATTCTACCACTTTCTTCTCGATAAAGCCGGGGCTTGAAAGAACGGGCATCCCGTCTCCACCGCCGCTGAAAGAGCTATTATAGAAAAGATATGAACCTGAAAGCACCAATAGTACCGCAGCAAAGCCGACTGCAACTGTCCTGATCCCTATTGAGGAAGGAATAATCATTTCACCAATCTTACTGATGAGTGATTCTTGCGACAGGTCTTCCAACTTCTGATAGAGAATCTTCTCAAAGTTGGGAGAGGTTTTGACTTTAGCGAGTTTGCTGAGACTGCTGATTACTTCCTGGTATTCCTTTTTGAAACTTGAACATTCCACGCAATCTTTTTCATGAGCAAGAGTTGCTTTTTTTTCTTCAGTGGATAATTCGTTTTCTAAGTAGCTTGTTAAATTATTGCGGTAATCGTTACAATGCATCGATAGGCATTCTCCTTAGGTTAGATTATTGTTCCTTGAATTTACTTCCAGCATCCTCTGATTTCTTCTTAATCCTTAAAATCTTTCAGGAGTCCCCTGAGTTTCAATCTGGCTCTGTTCACACGGGACTTTATTGTTCCGAGCGGTACTCCTATTATCTTACTAATCTCATCGTAAGAAAGTTCCTGAATATCTCGAAGAATTATCACGGTTCGAAATTTATCCGGCAGTTTCTGAATTGCATTTTGAATTAATTTTTCGTTAAATGTACTTTCAGTATTTTCTTCAGGAGTTCTGGCCGTTGACGGAAGTTCAAATTCCTTGTCGTCAATGCCCATTTTCGAGATAGAAAAAATCCGCCGTCTCTTCCTTTTCCGAAGTTCTGTCTTTGCAAGATTGCCCGCTATCGTATATATCCATGTGGAAAATCGGGCTATATTCTCATAAGAATTCTTATTCTTATACACTTTTAAAAAAGTATCCTGCACAATATCTTCCGACTCGTCTATTTGTCCGATAAATCTGAATACAAAGTTTAATAATCGGTCTTTATATCTGTTGACTATCTCGTCAAAGGCGTATTCATCCCCATTCTGAAACCTCGCTATCAGGTCTTCATCTGTATATTTTTTCCCTTCAGACAACTGAGACACCTTCTCCGCTTAATAATCGAACTGCCAGTTCAGAAAAAATCACACCATTTGAAAAATTGGTTTGTTTGGTTTTGAAATCGGCTTCCTTGACCAATTCAATGCCCTTAAGAAGTTCTTCTCTTGACCAATTGCGAACCGCTTCTTTCTTTAGTTCTTCTCGTGGCGACCATCTTGCAGATGGTTCTGCTCCATCATCTTTCGCAATCAGCACGGTCATCAGAAAATTAAATATCTGAATCGAAATAGACGGAGCGTTTTCTCCTCTGTCGAGCATATCGTTTAATGCCTTTAGAGACCAGTGCAAATCTTTTTTAGAAAGATACTTTTCAAGGTCGAATGGAGATAATTGTTTTGAAAACCCGATGACGTCCTTCACATCATCTTCATCAATATCTTTTTTATCACCGATAAATAGCGAGAGTTTCTCCATCTCCATATCAAGCAGCATTAAACTGCTTCCTGTATATTCCCCAAAAAGTCGGGATGCGTCCGCTGAAATATTTTTCCCTCTTTGACGGGCAAATGAAGAAATCCATGAAGGTATTTGATTATCGAAAGGAGTCTCGATCTTTACGGCAAACACCTTACTCTTAAGTGAATTATACCATTTCCTGCGAGCGTCAAAATTCATAGAAATCAATATTAAGCAGTTCTCGGGAATTGGCGATGCGGCATATTGGCCTATTTTCTTTATCCCTTCATCGCTCAACCGCTGAATGTCATGAATCAAAATCAGTTTTTTTTCAGAGAATAAACTCGATGTCGCCAAAGCATTTATTATTACTTCCGGTTTATCCGCTCCTACATGAAATATTTCAAGAGATTGTACCCCTGAATCATCTCCAAGGAACACTTCTCTTACTTTTTTGATAAATTTATCACGAAGGTACGCATCTACCCAGAGCTTTCTCCCCGCTAAAAGATATAATGGCTTTATATTGCCGACGCCAAGTGATTTTTCAGCGGCATTATAAGGCATAATAGAATCTTTTGATTTATTTTGCGCTGCTGTCATTATTCCTCTAACATACCTCTTTTCGCTTTATTTTTCTTGATAGCAAGGCTAATACAGAATATGAATCCACCCCAAACGAATCCAAGAAATAATACCATCATTATAAGCGTTTCCATTCTCATTCTATGCGTCCTCATTGGAGTTAAGCCGGACGAGTAGTTTATTAAACCCTAAAAAAATGACTATTACAATAAGCCACTGAGCGATGGTAGTCCCAATATTATATGTGTGGAACGGATTCCAAATCGCATCCGGATCGAATTCGGTTGCGGAACGCCAAAACCACCATCCGATCATAACAGAAAATTCCACCGGAATAAGCCATTTGATAATGATGGAAAACCACTTCCCCGCTCTCACATCGTTACCTTCCACATTGACCAATTCGTCTCGAAATTTATCCACTCCATATTTAATTCCGGCCAGCGCGACGAACAATCCGCTTACCATCAATCCCATTCCCCAAACCCAATCCTGATTATTGAAAAACCCTAAAGAGATAGCCGAAGGAATACCGAGTAAAAATCCGCCTATTCCTATCACGGTTATCGCCTTCGTCCGGTCTAAACCCATATCCATAAAAATCCTGGTTGACATTTCTATCATCGCAAGAAGTGAGGAGAATGCAGCCAGTGATAACGCTAAAAAAAACAGCGATTCAAAAAACGCTCCACCCGGCATTTTCTCAAATAACTGGGGTATTACGATAAAAGTCAGACCTGTATTACCTGCCCCGAGAGAATCCATTGCGACTGCGGCGGAACCCGATAATGCGAACACAGTAGGAATTACTGCCAACGCAGCTAAAAGGGACGCGGCGTTATTTCCAAATCCCGCAATAAACGAATTTAATACAATATCCTCTCTTTTATTCATATAAACCGCGTACGTCATCAGCAATCCCCACGCTGCGCCTGTTGACCATGCGGATTGCGATAACCCTTCGAGCCATATCCTGTAATCAGTGAGCTTCTCGAAATCAACACTGAACAGATAATTTAGACCCTCGGTGGCTCCGGGGAGTGTCAGCGCTCTTCCGGCGGCTATTATCAAAAGCACAAACAAAAGAGGAACAACTATTTTATTGGTTTTTTCGATCCCGCCTTTAATTCCCTTGAAAATTACATAGGAACCGATTGACATTGCGATAAAATGATAAAATACAGGTCCGTATCCGGAAGAAGTATAAGCGCTCCATTCTGCGGCATGGTCAAGACCTTTCAAACCGCCGGTCAACGATGCTACAAAATACCTGAGGCTCCAGCCCGTCACTACGGAATAGTAAAACATTATCCCCATCGTACACCAACCCACAAATGCGCCCATCCATGCGAACTTTGGTCCCATAATATGGATGAAAGAACCGATGACTCCCTTTCGGGAACTCCTGCCCATAGCGTATTCCATTATGATCAGCGGGATTGACCAGAGAAAGAGAAAAACTATCCAGGGTATCAGGAACGAACCTCCACCGTTTTGAGCCGCAATCCTCGGGAATCTCCATATATTGCCCGCTCCTATCGCCATACCTAATGATGCCAGGATCAAAGCCCATCTTGAACTGAACATTTCCTGCTGCTTACTCAACGACTCTCCATTTTATTTATAAAAAATATATCGTTGCTAATCCCACGGCAATACAGTATCCGGCGAAATAATGCATTTTTCCTTTCCTCATCACTCCCATCAGCAAGGAGATTGCTATTGTGCCTGTGATAAAAGACGAAACTACTCCTACACCGGCTATCGTATAGCTGATATTTCCGGGGCCGGAAGAAGCCACATCCAACAGCTGCAACAGTGTTGCCCCCGCAATAGCCGGTATGGCAAGCAGAAACGAAAAACGCGCAGCTTTTTCTCCGGAAACGCCGGTTAACATTGCCGCGCTGATACTTGTACCGGATCGAGATATACCGGGAAAGATGGCAATCGCCTGTGCAAATCCTATTATCAAAGCTCTTTTTCCGTCCACATCCTTGTTCCTGTTTACGGCAAATTTAGACACAAAAAGTATAAATCCTGTGAGAATGAGTGCGAAACCTACAAAATTCACATCGCTGAACGCCGCCTCGAAAAAATCCTTAAATAACAATCCGATGACGCCTGCGGGAATGGTTGCCAATAAGAGCAAAATGAGCAACCGGTAATCTTTATCATCTTTATAGCCGGAAATAATAGATCCCGGACTTTTTAATTTTCTGATAATTGATGCGAGCATTTCGCTCAAATCATTACGAAATATCACCAGTATGCTCAGTAGAGTACCGAAATGCACATAAATTTCAAACGCCATACCCTGATTTTTAATTCCGGCTACAGCCTGTGCTATTACAAGATGTCCTGAACTGCTGACAGGTAGAAATTCTGTTAGCCCTTGTAAAATGCCGAGCCATAAGGCTTCAAATATAGTCAATAAATTTATCCTTAAATTGAAAACTGAATTTATCGGCAATCTGCACTATTAGCAAGGACTAATGAGGCAAATCGGCAGTTAGGATTCCAATCGAATAAGACCCCACATCCGTCCTGATTTTTCGCCTTCCCGTCGATGTGAAAAGAAATTATCTGCATCACACCTGTTACAAATGTCGCTGACCTCAATATTACCGGATAGCACTCCAGCGGCCAACATCTGAGCTACATTCGCAGCTTTTAAATCCAGCTGATATTTACCTTCACCGGAATCTTTTAGAAATTCGTCATCGAATTGAGTCGCCACTTCCTCTCCGACTTCATAACAAGCGCTTTCAATTGACGGCCCAACTGCGCACAGCAAATTAGAAGGAGAAGTACCAAAAGAATCGCTCATCAGATTTATAGCGTTTGTAAGAATCCCCCCTTTTGTTCCCTTCCAACCACTGTGCACAGTGCCTATGGCGCCATTTTCAGGGTCGTAGAGAAAAATAGGTAAACAATCAGCAACGCTTACTATAAGCGAAAGCCCTTTGGTCTTTGTCAACATACCATCGGTTTCTTCATACACTCCGGCAATGTCTATATTACGCACATTCAGAGAATGAACCTGTTTTCCGATGGCCCTGCTTTCTTTATTTCCTCCCGATTCTTCAAGAAAAACCGTTCTGTTCTCATTTACATTCTCATGATCAGCAGAAACCGTGAATCCCAAATTAAAATTTCCCGAATCGCGCGTATCGCCGAAATTCTTGCTATGCCTTGTGCTGAAAACGCATCTAATCTCTTTGCGATCTTTGAAAATATTGAATTCCCAGAAACGAATATTTCCGGATGTTGAAAAGGGCATTGCCGAAAGGTCAGTTTATTTTTTCTATAGTTTTATTTTCAAACTTAAGAATGTGTATGAAATCGTTTACCCTTTTGGATTCCCCCGTGAAATCTATACTTCCTGCTACTCCTTTGTAATCACTTACACTATTTAGTTTTTCTATAAACCGATTTCGCGTACTTACCTTTTGGTTTACTATATCAAGCACAAGAGTTAAACAGTCGTAACCGAAAATATCCGTTCTATAAGGTTCCTCTCCATACAATTCGTTATATTTCGTTTGAAAAGCTGATAATTCTTCGTTTCCTGATCCGCGATAAATGTCAGAGCTGAATATTGTTCCGTCCAGGTATCTTGAAATGTCTCTGTCATTCAGCAGTTCCTCATCATACCAATTTTGTCCGCCTAATATCTGTGTTTTAAAGTTCCAAAACGCAAACTGCGGCGCTATGTACTTTATCTCGCCGAACTGTATAGGAAGATAAAAACCATCAATCACATCGAGAATTATTTTACTTGAGTCTACCTCTTCAGGAGGTCTTGACAGTTCTGCAAGCATTACCATTATTAACGAATCGGCAAGGGTGGAGTCTGCAAGAATATCAGCTGAGTCGGGTGGCGTTTCAGTTGGAAAGAGTTCTTCTTTTAATCTGAATCCAATTCGCCTGAACTGACTGAATTGTAACCGCAGATCCTCCGGAACTCCATAATACCAGCTTTGCGCTACTATCTCTCCTCCTAATTTATCAAATTCATACGCGAAACTATCCGTCATTTCCTTTCCATATTTGTCGGCAGGCGAAAGAATTGCTATCCGCTTTAAACCTAATGAATCTACCGCGAATGTTGCTAACGCTCTTCCTCTAACGGTCAAATCAGAATTTGCCTGAAAGGAATATGAACCCAACCCGGAAATTCCTTCTTTTGTAGCTGTGGGTGATATCATCGGCAACCCATAACTGTTCGCTACGGCGGCGGCGGCGGTAGCGTTTTCGGAGATCATCGGTCCTATAACCGTAAGTATTGAAGGGTCCTCGGCAAACCGTATCATTGACCTAACAGTTTTTACCTGATCCGATTCGTTGTCGATTATGGTCAATTTAATATTTTTCCTGACTTCCTCCGGCTGCTCATCATAAGCGGTCTTTATTCCTCTGAGGATATTCAATCCGTTTTCCGAGTGCTCGCCGGTTAAGGGAAGCAGCACTCCTATCGTAACCGACCCGTCTCTTTCATAGAACTTACCTTTGCTTATCCTCTTTATTTCTTCCTTAAACGGAGGATTTTTATATTCCGAGAGAAAATCTCTCGCTTCCGCTTTCGCCAGGTCTCCCGCGCCGCGCATGTACAGATTTTCAGACAGCTTCAGCGTTAAAAACGCTTTCTCGATTATATTTACGGTCTGATTTCTCTGCTTCCGCATATCGTCCAGAGTGACTTTGCTTTCCAAAATATGACCCGCTAACGTAAGACCCTTAGAACGCAGTGGAGCGTTCTTTGCCACAACTGCAACTGTTAAAAATTCTCTCATAGCTTTAGGGTACTCGCCAAGCCGGTAATAAATTTCACCAAGATTGTGGCGAACAAAATCCGCCAATATGTCATACGGATAGTTCAGCAGAAAGTCTTTTTGTATAGATTTGGCTCTTTTATATTTTTTTAATTTATATAATGTTTTACCAAGCATAAAGTGGACAACTTTATTACTCTGATATTCAAATCTAATCTTGTGCAGCTCTTCCAAAATTTGAAGCGCTTGATTATAATCTCCCCTTTTGTACTGCTCCACAGCATTCTTTGCAAGACTTTCGACTGCGAGAGCATCAATTCCGCTTTGAGCAAAAGTGACGGTAAATGTAGTAAATAACAGTAATGATGCGAGGATAAGAGTTCGATAATTGTTGTTCATAATCATTCTACCGTTACGCTTTTTGCTAAATTTCTTGGTTGATCAACATTACAACCCCTTAACACAGCTATATGATATGCCAATAGCTGAAGCGGAATAACAGTCATAATTGGTAACAAATAGCTTTTCACTTTCGGTATACTGATAACCCAGTCCGCTATTTTTTTTATCTTTTTGTCGCCTTCGGTAGCAATCGCTATAATAGAACCCTTCCTGGCTTTTACCTGCTCCATATTGCTCAGCACTTTTTCATAAGTACTATCCTGGGGAGCGATAAATACTACAGGCATCTTCTCATCAATTAATGCGATAGGACCGTGTTTTATCTCAGCCGCCGGATAGCCTTCGGCGTGAATATAAGATATTTCTTTGAGCTTTAACGCACCTTCTAACGCCACAGGATAATTAAAACCCCTGCCAAGATATAGAAAATTATCAGCATTTTTGAATTTTCTTGCGATTTTTTTTATGTGATCTGATGAGTCGAGAACAATTTTCGCTAAATCCGGGATACTGTTCATATCCTTCACGAATATTTTACCTTCTGCTAAACTCATCCCGGTCAATCGGCCGAGTGCCTGAGCCAAAAGGGTTAATACTGCCACCTGAGCCGTGAACGCTTTAGTTGAAGCAACTCCGATTTCCGGACCGGCATGAATGTAAACGCCTCCGTCTGTCTCTCTCGCGATTGAGCTGCTCACCACATTACATATGCCGAGAACTGTGGCTCCTTTTTTCTTAGCCATTTTTACGGCAGCCAGAGTATCGGCTGTCTCACCGGACTGACTTATCGCTATCACCACAGTCTCTTCATCAATGATAGGATCTTTGTACCTGAATTCCGATGCATATTCAACTTCAGCCGGTATTCCGGCAAGACTTTCTATCAAATTTTCCCCGATCATCGCAGCATGATATGATGTTCCACAGGCTGTAATATAAAGGTTTGATGCCGCCAGTATCTGCGGCAGAAAGTCTCGTAATCCTCCAAGCAGCGCTGTGCCGTTAGCAACATCAAATCTTCCTCTTATGGAATCTCTGATAGTATCAGATTGCTCGTGAATTTCTTTTAGCATAAAGTGTTTATACCCGCCTTTTTCAATCTTATCAAGGTCCCACAGAATTTGTGTTATTTCCTTGTCCACAGGCAGATTATTTTTGTCAATTATTTTAACTCCGCTGCCGGTCACTATCGCGATCTCACCGTCATCTAAATAAATTACGTCTTTGGTAAACTCAAGGATTGCAGCCACATCAGATGCTACATACTGTTCATTCTCTCCCAATCCGATAATTAGCGGAGGACCGAATCGCGCGGCAATTATCTTTCCGGGATTATCATTGGCTATGACACTGATTGCATAAGCCCCGACTACTTTGTTTACCGCTTTCGCCACCGCTTCTTCAAGGTTGCCTTTATAAAAGAATTCTATGAGGTTAACGAGTACTTCTGTGTCGGTTTCGGTTTTAAAACTAAATTTCTTTTTCTTTAAAAATGTTCGCAGTGAATGATAATTTTCGACTATCCCATTATGTACAAGAGCAATATTCTTGCTTGAACTTAAATGGGGATGTGCATTCAGCTTATTTGGGGCGCCATGTGTCGCCCATCTCGTATGACCGATTACAACATTTCCGGTAAGCTTACTTTTTATAATCGCACGGTCAAGAACTTCCATTTTACCCTTATGTTTGGAAATAATAAGTTTTCCATTGGATTGAACTGCTATCCCCGCTGAGTCATATCCTCGATATTCGAGTCTCCTCAATCCGTTCATCACAATAGGAATTCCATTTTTATTACCTACGTATCCGACTATACCGCACATATCTACTCAATCACTCCCATTCAATTGTTGCCGGCGGCTTAGAACTAATGTCATACACAACTCGATTTATGCCGTCAATTTCGTTAATTATCTTATCTGATACTTTTCCGAGAAGGTCATATGGCAGATGACCCCAATCAGCGGTCATACCGTCAACACTTGTTACCGCTCTTAATGCGATAGCATTCGAATAGGTTCGTTTATCTCCCATTACTCCCACACTCTTAACCGGCAACAGAACAGTAAATGCTTGCCATACTTTATCATAATTTCCGGATTTTTGTAGCTCACTTATGAATATATCGTCAGACCGTCTTATGAGATCCAACTTCTCTTCAGTCACTTCACCCGGGCATCTGACAGCCAATCCGGGGCCAGGAAACGGATGCTTTCCGATGGCTACCTCAGATATTCCAATTTCTCTACCGACATTTCTGACTTCGTCTTTAAATAATTCCTTTAGCGGTTCTACTAATTCAAAATCCATATCATCGGGCAGACCACCCACATTGTGGTGAGATTTAATAGTCTCTGAGGGTCCGTATACCGGCTTACTTTCGATTATGTCAGGATATAATGTTCCCTGCGCAAGGAACTTATGCTCGCCAAGGTTCTCGGTTATCTCACTAAATACATCTATAAAAGTCTTTCCGATTATCTTACGCTTGGTTTCCGGGTCGCTGATTCCCGCAAGTGCCGTCAGAAACTGTTCACTTCTGTCAAATAGCTGCACATCGATATCCAATATTTCGCCAAACATCTTCATATTATTTTTGGCTTCGTTGAGTCTCAGAAGTCCTGTGTCTATAAACACAAATGTTGCGCGTTTACCGATTGCTTTGTCCAGCAGCACAGCCATAACAGTAGAATCCACGCCACCGCTAACTGCGCATAAAACTTTATTTTCTCCTACTGCTTCTCTAATATGCTGAACCGACTCTTTGACAAAAGTCTTCGGCGTCCAATCACCTGAAATTTTAGAGATATTTCTGACGAAATTATGAAGCAGCTTTTTTCCATTCTCAGTATGCGCTACTTCAGGGTGAAACTGAATTCCATATATTTCTTTTGTGTTATGTCTGATAGCCGCAAATTCAGAATTTTCCGTGTGTCCGAGCTTTCGAAATCCTTCAGGAAGGTTTTCGATTTTGTCACCATGACTCATCCAGACGGTGGAGCTGCCGTTAAAACCTGAAAAAAGCGGATCATCTTCATCTATTATCAGTTCTGAGCGTCCGTATTCTTTTTTATCCGAAGATTCAATATTAACGCCATAAAATTGTCCTAAAAGCTGCAACCCGTAACAAATACCAAGAACGGGTATTCCCAAATCCAGTATATCACGAGACGCTATTGGGGCTTCCTTTTCATATACGCTCGAAGGACCCCCGGACAGAATTAACGCCTTAGGTGATAACTGTCGGATTTCATCAATAGAAGCATTGTATGGCAAAATTTCAGAATAAACGCCTTCCTCTCTGACTCGTCTTGCAATGAGCTGGGTGTATTGCGAACCAAAATCGAGAACAACTACAGTGTTGTGTCCTTTCATTTAGAAACGTTCCAGCTTTTCAATAATTCAAGATTTGCATAATCCGTCAGATCGAATTGTATCGGCGTGATAGAAACTTGATTATTTTTTAAGGCAGTATCGTCAACCGATTCCTCTTCCTCTAATTCTACCTTTTCACCTGCCATCCAGTAATATGATCTGCCCCACGGATCGGTTCTCTTATCAAAGTACTCTCGATATGCCGCCTTCCCCTGGCGTGTGACAAGAACGCCTTTGATTTCCTCTTCCTTCACATTCGGTACATTGACATTAAGCAATGTGCCCACAGGTAATCCTTTTTCAAGAACGATGCCCGCTATTTTCTTTGCGAACTTTGCCGCATATGTGAAATCAGGATTTTTAAAGGCAACGAGTGAAATTGCAATAGAGGGAATTTCAAGTATTGTGCCTTCGGTGGCGGCGCTCACCGTTCCCGAGTAGATAATGCTGATACCGGTATTATTCCCAAGATTTATTCCTGAAATAACTAAGTCAGGCATTTCTTCCAAAAGCGCCCAAACAGCGATTTTTACACAGTCTGCAGGTGTGCCGCTTACAGAATATCCGAAGAACTCTCCGCGTTTATCAATTTTTGCCACCCTCAAGGGATCAGTCAGTGTGATAGCATGGCCCACCGCGCTCATTTCCGTTTCAGGCGCCACGACTGTCACATCTCCTAATGCCCGAATTGATTCATACAGAGCATATAGACCCGGAGCATTTATACCATCGTCGTTCGTCAGCAGTATCTTAGTCATTATGAAAAAATCTTATGATTTTGGATACTTCAGCTTTCATATTCTTCCGCTCAACTATCATATCCACGAAACCTTTTTCCATAAGAAATTCGGCTCTTTGAAATCCCTCGGGTAAGTCTTGTCCGATAGTTTGTTTTATCACTCTTTGACCCGCGAATCCTATTTGCGCTCCCGGTTCGGCAATAATTACATCTCCCAACATTGCGAAACTCGCTGTAACTCCGCCCGTAGTTGGATCGGTGACGATTGATATGAATAACGGACCTTTTTTAGAAATCAGACCTAATTTCACACTTGTTTTTGCCATTTGCATTAGCGAAAGAATCCCCTCCTGCATCCGTGCGCCTCCTGAACTGCTTACCAATATTATCGGACAGTTATTCTCGCGCGCCGCATCAATTCCCCGGGCGACCTTTTCACCCACAACCGAACCCATGCTCCCCCCTATGAATCCGAAATCCATTACACCCAATACCACAGGATAATTATCAATTCTGGCGTAACCTACCCTGCATGCGTCTGCCAACCCGGTACGTTTTTTTGCTTCCTTTATCTGATCCGAATATTTTTTTGTAGTTTTAAACCCGAGTGGGTCGGAGGACGTCATATTCGGGGATATTTCAGTGTAACTATTTTCATCAGCGAGAATCGGTATGTACGATAGGCTTCCCGTCCTAAAATGATACCCGCACTTTGGACAGACATAGAGCCCTTTTTCCAATTCTTTTCGATATAAAATTTCTCCGCATCCTTTGCACTTAATCCAAAGATTGTCAGGCATTTCCCGTTTCTGAGAAGTATGTAACCCTTTTTGTACTCTCTTAAACCAACTCAATTTTATTCCTTTTTAATCTTTAACTAAAATTTTTCATCATAATAATCGCATCTGTATTGATTCCGGAATAATAATTCTTTCTTAATCCGACTTCATTAAACCCGAATTTTTTATACAATTTTATCGCTGCCAGGTTTCCTACCCTCACCTCAAGATAGCCATATTTTACATCCCTCTTCTCTCCATCACTTAATATCCTTCCCAGCATCATTGAACCGACATTCATCCTTCTAAAATCGGGATCAACAGCAAAATTCGTTATTTCAAGTTCATCTGCAATATATCTGGGCACGGCGTATCCGACCCTTTTATCTCCGAGTAAGGCGACAATCGGCTTAGAAAAATCGTTTTGATTGATCTCCGCCTCGAAAGCTTCTGTTAACCACGGATCCGGAAAACAGCGGTTTTCAACCTCTGTAACCCAGCTTAAGTCCTCCTCGGACATAAACCTTATATTGATATCGCTTCGGGTATCCATTTTACTGCCTTAAATTCCATTTTATAATCCGGTTCTAATTTAGAGAGCTCCGAGCTTTTCCCCCGTTTTAACATCTTTTCACCAATCAGTGCAACTCCTTCCGCCACAGGGTGTAAACTTGAACTCTTCATTATTTCATACGCATTAGTGAATTGAGAGACACTTTCAATAACAGCGTCATCTCCAACTAATATTGTTTTGCTAAAAATCTCAGTCGAAAGATTTTCGTCAGCGGTGAGTTTATAAGGTTCAATCTCTTTCAATTTACCATTTTCATACAGCGCTGTATGCAAGAATCCCTTTTTCGCCCTGATTATCGGCATTACGTAACTGTGTTCTCCTTTAACAGCGCGCGACATCGCATCAAGTGTAGGCACAGCCACTATCTTTAATGATGCTGCCATACAAAGACCCTTTGCAAAAGCGAGACCTACCCGTAAACCCGTGAGCGAACCGGGTCCGATGGCAACCGCTATTCCGTCAATATCAGCTAACTCAATTCCACTGTCTATCAGGGCACCTTTTGCCATTGTTGCAAGAGCCGTGGAATGTTTATGATTTGAATCTTCAGCAGAAGAATTCAATATCAAGCCATCCTTAATCACGGCTACGCTGCATTGGGTGGAAGAAGTATCAATAGCCAGTAATTTCAATTTATATCTTCCTCAGGAAATTTAATCCGCAGTTCCCTCTGATTTTCCTCAATCTCATTATGATAAAATTTTACCCATATAGTTCGTTCTGGAAGCAATTCCTTTATCTTGTCCGCCCATTCAATAATACAAATCCCTTCTTCCAAAAGATAATCCTCGAATCCGATGGAGATAAAATCCTTTTGACTCTCAATCCGATAAGCATCAAAATGAAATATCTTATGCAAACCATCGTATTCGTTTACTATCGTGAAAGTAGGACTTATTACTGAATTGTTACTGCTCAATGCCGCACATATTCCTTGCGTGAACACCGTTTTACCTGCTCCCAAATCACCTATGAGAGCAACCACATCTCCGCTTCTCAGCCCCGAACCTAAAATCTTGCCTTCTTTGATAGTTTCTTCAGCGCTGTGAGTATTAATTATTTTCTCGCTAACGGTTATATCCAATTCTAATGTCATTTTTTCGGTTCTAAGGTCACAACGGGTAATATCATCTCCTCAAGCGATATCCCGCCATGTTGAAACGTATCCTTGTAATAATTTAAATATTTATTATAATTTGTCGGATATAGGAAAAAGTAATCACTCTTCGAGAAAATGAAGTTCGTATTGACACCCTTTAATGGAAGTTTCCAATCATGCGGGTTCTTCAAGAAATACGTTTCCTTCTCCTCACTTTTCAGACTCCTGCCATATTTGTATCTTAGCCCCGTGGATGTTTCTCGGTCACCGATCACTTTAGTACCCCGAGTTACCTTAATGCTTCCGTGGTCTGTTGTTAAAATTACTGTTTTTCCCATTTCAGAAAATTTCTTCAACGCTTGAAAAAGCCACGAATTTTCAAACCATGAGCGGGTGATAGATCTGAATCCTGATTCATCGGGAGCAATTTCTTTAATTATATCCGATTCGGACCGCGTATGTGTGAGAATATCAACAAAATTTACGACAAGGCTAATGAACGGCACACCCACATAAGTTGGAATCTGCTTCTCGATAGCTTTTCCCTCGATTGCCGTTAGCACTTTCGCATATTTCAATGCAGGCTTAAGATCGATTTTTAATCTTTTGAGCTGCTCCTCTAAATATAGATCTTCATGCCTATTCATTGACCCTTCATCCTCCCACGCTTTTCTCCATATATCAGAATATTTTTCTGATAATTCTTTCGGAAATAGCCCGCTGAAAATCGAGTTTCTTGAAAATGGAGTTGCCGTAGGGAGTATAGAATATGAATATTCTACTGACATATTAAAATATTCGTATAAATATTTTTCGATTGAAAACCATTGGTCAAGTCTCATACAGTCGATTAGCAAAAAGACTACTTCCTTTCCTTCTTTCAGTAGGGGATATGCGTATCTCGATATAATATCCGTTGATAGGGTAGGACTGTCAGTCCTGTCATCATTTACCCATTTGGAGTAATTTTCAGTCACAAACTTAAAAAAGAGAGTATTACATTCCTTTTTCAAGTCAGCAAGCATAAATCCTAAACTCGAATCGCTGTTAGAATCAAGCTCCACCTCCATCTCAGATATTTTTACATGAATATCAATCCACTCGTCCTTGGTCGGATTCATATTTAACATTTCATTGATAACCCGAAATTCGTTTATATGATCTCTTGATAACCGTTCGGAAGAAATCTTGGATGTTTCTAAAATCTTTTTGCAAGCCATTAAAATCTGGCTTGGATTCACCGGCTTAGTTAAATAGTCCGTGATTTTTCCGGCTATTGCTTCCTCCATAATACTCTCTTCTTCATGCTTCGTAATCATTATTATTGGTAAGTTCGGAGAGATTTTTTTCATCTCTTCAAGAGTGGAAAGTCCGTCTCTTCCACTCATCATTTGATCAAGGAGTACGATATCAAAATTATCTTCTGCAACAAGTTCTATTGCATCGTCACCATTTGTTACACCGGTTACGTCATAGCCCCTTTCTTGGAGATACATCAGGTGAGGTTGAAGAAGATCTATCTCATCATCAGCCCACAGTATTTTGCCGCGTGTCATTATCTGAATAAATTCCTTTTTTATAAAGTTAAGCTTTTAAAAGTAAAGATTCAGAGCCCATCAGTCAACTATTTTCGAAGACTCCGACGCTATACATATTTTTAAGAACTGTTTATATCACTGTTTTGAGTTTCTTTTGGAAGGAATTACTTTGTAGTCATTACAAATTCGCCCTGCCAATCATCCGGCGGCGGGGATTCTTTGAATGCCTCACATCTTTTCACATAAGTAAGGGAGGGGCCATCGTTTTCCTTTATATTCAATGCTTCTTTGAATTTTTCAAGCGCCGAATGCCACTCTTTTTTCCAATATAACTCCATACCTTCGGTATAGAATAAACTGACTTTACTCATTTCATCGGATAATTCACCCTTTTTCGCAAGAAGCTCGTAAACTTCAATGGGAATTACCTTTCCCTTAACTACTAATTTATCTAAAGGTCTAACTTCAACTAATTCTTTCACCAATGCATAAGTTGATTCGCCTATCATAATTTCAGAATCATATTGTTTGTTGGCACCTTCAAACCGTGATGCTTGATTTACAGCGTCCCCCATGACCGTGTATTGAAATCGTTGCGCAGAACCCATATTTCCAGCGCTCACGTCACCGGAATTCACTCCCATCCGTACGAATATTTCCACATCGAATTCATCTTTTATCTCTTCCCGCAGGGTAACTAATCGCTTCTGCGAATCGATTGCGGCGAAACACGCTTTCCAGGCATGATCAGGGTCCGGCATGGGCACTCCGAAATCACACATAATTGCGTCTCCTTCATACTTGTCCACATAACCATCGTATTCCATCAAAATTTCTGTCATAGGCGAAAGGTACCTGTTAAGTACAACCGCAAGATTTTCAGCTGACAAATTCTCGCTTATAGAAGTAAAGTTTGCTACATCAGAAAAAAACATTGTAGCTGCCATCTTTTTACCTGATAGTCCGAACGCTTCAGGATTGTCTTGCAGATGTTCAAGGACTTTAGGACTGACATAAGTTGAGAACATATTATTAATTTTACGTTTCTCCCGCTGTTCGATGATGAACTGAAACAAAATGTTTCCACCGTATGTCAGCAAAAGTCCCAATATCGGAGCGACTACAGGCACTATTACAGAGGAGCCCATTGCGGGGGTACCAATGATTTGTGGATTTCCAATTCTTTCAAGAAATCCGTCTGTCAACGCCAGATCAAGAGATTTTTTAATAATCCAAAGATAATCTCCGAAAAACATTCCGATACTTATATCTGCATATAATGCACCAAGTAAAAACAGAACGATTCCTCCTATAACCGGTCCGAGCCACATAAGAAAAACATATCCGATTAGACTAAGAATTATAAGCCATATTATTTCTGTCTCAACTCCAATCTCCCGTATGTAATTCTCGTCAAGAATTGTTTGGATGGCATGGGCATGAGTCTCCATACCGGGCATAAGCTGCTGAATGCCGAAATAGTTATAGTATGGTGTCTCCTTCAAATCCAAAACGGTTTCAACCGCCACGCCGATTATAACTATCTTGTCCTTAAAAGGACTTTCCTGACCCATACCGATAGATGCCATAAATCCATCTTCAAAAAAAACATCCATCCAGTCCACGTCTTCCAACGGGTCTTTCAGTGTAAACTCGTTGTCGTCAAGTACTGATGACAGCGGATACCTGTTGAATGTTCTCCATGGTCCCAATGGCGGCGGGGGACCGGCATTTGAAGGCGGCCCATAATAATTTACCATAAATGTATTAATTTTTCTTTTGTGGCTCAGAATATTCAGGCCTCCGTATTCCCAACCTGTATCCTTTGGGACTAATTTTGTGTCATCAGAAATCTTGAGATGACTCTTAATTGCCTTTAAGGGCAGTGAAAGATGTGGGATTGAATCATTTGTTATTATAGAAAATAATAATGCATTTCGTGTAACGCCGTCAGGGTCTTTCACTTCTCCGATCAGACCGGTTTCCGAGCCGGCATCAAGTAATCTTTGAATCGGATAATTAATATAATCGGGGGGGATTCTGGTTTTTTCTTCCACATATTTTGCAGCCAGAACCACATCTACCCCCTGGCTATGAGCATTCATTATCGCCTCTGCGAACAGAGAATCGCCATAGGCGGACTTTCTGTCTTCGGTGTCAAATTCAATATCAAATACTAATACCGAAGCCCCTGCCCTTGTCAGGTTTCTCACTGTTCTTGCCCATATCTCTCTCGGATAAGGCCATTTATAGGGAATCAACCGCCATGATTCATCATCCAGCGATACTATCACTACGTCCATACTGTCTTTATCTATCGGATTTATTGCCGTAATACCGCTTAATGGCCCCCGTGTCAAAAATCGAAAATCTATCAAACTTAATTCAGCTGATTCAAGGGTACCGGTAAATCGAAGTGCCAGAACGACCAAAAGCCCTGCTAATGTGATAACAAGGCCTACAATTGTTTTTTTAGTCTCTATTTTGGGTAGAATCAAAACTTTTGCCTGCTTTTAAATTGCAGGATTTATATTAGTTTCTTTACTTAAAAAGACAGAGAATACCGCGCTCTGAATATTGTATCATTAAATTTCTTTTCCTGAGTAGTCTCAGTGGCATTCTCGGTTCGTGAGGAAAAATCCGCTTTAGCTAAAATTGACTGCTTTTTCCCGATTTTATATCGTGCTCCCACACTAATCCGGTTTTCCCTAAATTCGATACCTCCTGTGGTACTCGAACGTTTCAATGCTCCATTAAGCGTCAGTTTTTTATTGAGCATCAAGTATTCTCCGCCAACAGATAATACCGTATATGTGAATTGTGGTTGACCTGAAGTCTCATTATTGTTTTGGAGAAACTGTAATTGAGTTTTAAGCGGAAGATCATATTTTGTATTCACTACAACCGATATTTGCGTTGAAGTAAAATTTGATGAGACGAATGAAGAATAAGCGTTATCGCCATTTAAATCCGTAAAGGTTTCCTCACCCGGATCAAATATACCATCGCCATCTAAATCAATGAATACTTCTCTTAACCTGTCATCTTCGAAATCGTCAGTTTTTTCAGAATTCGAGATGTTCAAATTAATAGTATGCTTTACCCCGAAAGCACTGGCATCGTAACTGATCGAAAATGTAGATGTAATCGTTGAAGTAAGTTCTCTCTTATCCTCGAATATCCCGAAACTGTTAAATCCTGTGGTATCAATACTGTTATCGCGTTCATAATCACGGATGTTCAGACTGATACGCGGCAGATCTTTTCCCGGATAAATTGACAGCCCGCCGTCAAAGGAAGTTGTAACCGTTGTGTTTAACTTATCATCGGAAAGATTGTTTTCCAGTCTTTCATACCTGACATTTACAATCATCTTATTTGAAAGCAGCCGTATCCTGTCGGATATATCAAATCCCTTAATATCTTTTCGTATAAACGGATTTGCCAGTGAGTTAAATTCAGCTCCCACGAAGCGGTACCTCGCCCGAATAAATTGTTTTAGATAACTGAATTTTATCCCTGCGTTATAGGAAAGGGAGTTAAGCCCTGAAGGATCTAACGGAATAACCGATTGGTTGAGGATGAATAATTTCTCAAGGTCTTTGGGATCAAATGGTATATCCACTCCACCGATTTGGCCGTCGGGCGGATCTTTACGCCTGCGGTCGTTCCATATATTATCATTATTATCATCCGTAAACGGCTCGCCCAAATCGTAAACACCGTTTCCGTTCGAATCGGTAAATAGCTCCGCATCAATAAATCCAAATCCCTGGTCGTTGTCCAATAAAGTATCAAGACCGACTTTTGTGAACGGTCCATCTGTTATGTCTCTGGCAAGTAAGCTCAGCGCCACCTCACCTTCAAGAACGATTCGACGATTATTAAACCCGAGAAACAAATCACTTCCAATTATCATATTATCTTGAGGAGTTTTTCCAATATCAATAAATATCTCCTCGCCGTCGCTATTCGTGTAATCGAACCTCGAAGGACGACCCGGCAAAAGTGAAGGATCGGCTCTATCCTCTATGTTCATAGCGATTAACGAATCATCGCGCGCCCTCGCAAATGTGAGACCCCATTGAAGGTTCTTACTCGGGCCGAAACTCGGCCTTATTGCGAACAGAGTCCTGCGAAATGTTCCCGTTCTTAATATATCACCCGCTTTGTCTCGCGAACCATCGCCGTTCAAATCTGTAAACTCATCTCCGTCAGATGCCGAATACTCTCCATCTCCATTTACATCCACTGTCAACGGTTCTGTTATGAGGTTTATATCTGAGGGAATCTCGCGTTCCAATTCACCGTAAACTGTGTGCAAATTAAAAAATCCGAGTAATAGATTTCCCTCTACTCCGCGAATTCTTTTTCCGGATATAGTGAGAGGTGTGATATTCGGATTTATATCTCCGAAATTCATTGTTAGCCAATTAGTGTTCAATGCAAACATATATCTGTTTTTCGGTTGAAGAAATTTGTCTTCTTTTGAAGTGATATACGCTAATCCTCTAAATTTCAAAAAATCGTAGTTTCCTCTGAAAGAAACGCGGGATGTTGAAACATCATCTGTCTGTCCCTTGATCTTATCACTTCGAGTATCAACGAAACCTTTTCCACTAATTTTAAATCTACTTTCAGTTCTTACCTTATTACTTACTACACTAAAATCCCATTGTAGCGGTTTCAGCGCCTCCCCGAACAGATCTGATGCTTCGATAATTACAGTTTTTAATCCGGCATTAATTTTTTCCGGCGCATATGTGATTAGATCTTCAGAAATAACGGTATTATCTGAAATATCTATCCCATTTAAAAATACTTTAACTGTAGATAAATCAAGATTCTCTGTATAGAATAGCGATACTGCAATTAATGTTTCTTCCGCCCTGACGCGTGAATTCACATCAGGACTCAATATAACCATATTGGAGCCTTCAACCGCTCCCTGAGCTCTGGCTGCTTCAACTGCTTCACTCGTCTTTTCTAACAAAGTAACTAAATAAATCGGTTGTTCGTATGGGTCAATTTCAGGAAAAGCTATCTGACCACCGCTTATCAATTCAGCAATTATCAGATATTCTAATCCGGCATCAGATACATCACTTCCGGGTATTATTGCCGAATATAAACCTGAAGATTCTATCATGCTGATCTCATTATAAGATCGTGTTCCTCTTTCTCTGTAAAGTAATTTTACATCGGAAAGAGCCTCCCCCTGACTCTCGATAGAGGCAATTATTTCTACATCTCTTCCAACCTCCACTCCCGCAGGAGGCGCATGAAGCACTTTCCCCTGAGCAAGTACCAACACCGGTGAAAATACGAGTAAAGTGATAATTCCTTTAAAATAAGAATTAATAGACATTATTTCTCCCTCACAAACATTTGTATTCCGGGGTAGTCATTTACTTTATACAACTACCCCGGAATACATTTAAAAATTATTATTAACGAATCAGTAGTTTATAATGATTTCTTTAGTTTCACCATCAGCATTTTCCAGACGAATACGTAATTGATTGCCTTCGTCCTCTGTCGCGCCCGGGTCTTCAGGTACGCCACCCTCAGGTGTGGGCTGCACGTCTATGCTTCCATCAGGATTCGATGTGGCCGTTTGTCCTGCCGTTACTGTAACAGTTTGGCCACTTTCGTTATTGGTAACTTCTACTGTTCCTTCAATTCCTATGAATTGATCTCCTTCAGGTGTGGAAATAATCCAGAATATCGTCCCTTTCACGGAAGCAACAGATGTGGGCGTGGAAATAATAAATTCACCGCTCCTTTGCGGCGAAATCTCTGCCTTTACTTTTCCAAAGCTCATCCGTATTGATTTGTTTAACCCTCCTGCTGATCTATCGGCGCGAATCTCTAATTCGGAATTTTCTCTCAGCTTCAGCAGGGATTTGTCATCGATGAACATCAGCGCTAAGTAACCGTCATCTTTAGTTCTAACCCAAGCTCGATCCCTTATGAGTGTTCCACGTTTTAAATCCGACTGATAGCTTCCGCCGGCGGGTTTATGCTCGGTCTTACCCTTAATTTTTGCAGTTACAGCTACACCGTCACCTTGTGCGAATAGAGAACTATGAACAAACAGCGACAAAATTGAAATTATCAAAAATTTAAAATATCGATTATGCATTTTTTTCTCCTTAACGGTCAGTCTATTCAATTTCAATCTGAACTGCGGTTATTTCTCCGCTCAACATTTTCTCGGCAAGTTCCGTTACAGCTTCTGCCGCTGCAGCTTCTCCGTTAAGTACAATATTGGATACCTGTACAAATCCTGCTAACTCACCGTCTCCTGAGAACAGGCCGTCAAATGCATCTCCGATAATAGTTTGTAGCGCTGATATAACAGGATCTGTAATCACTCCCCCGGCTGCTGGACCTGCATCGGCATCTCCCGCAAGATTCGCAACACGGAATACATAAATATCACTGTTGCGTATTTCAGGACCGGCAGTTGTTTCACATATTTTTCTCACCGACCAGGCATAATACTTTCCATATTCCAGCTCTTTGGCTCCTGTGAGGGGATACTGCAATGTAGTGCTTTGTAATCCTTCTCCATCATCACCGCCAAAATAGCCACCGTCATCCGGGAAAGGTAAATTTGAAATATCATTTAATGCTTCTTCAACAGAGCTGTGTACCGTAGGATCATATTCACTTAGCCGTATAAAATATTCGCATCCCTGTGATTCCCATTGAAAAATCGGAAACAGAGTGAATATTTCTAATTCTTCCGAAAGAGAACCACCCGGCGCTATTAGGTCAAGAGTCGTCGGATTTGATATTTCTATTATCTTCGGATTCTCGAAACTGTATATAGTTGACGGATCGCTGGCATCCGTACTTGTCACAAGCAACTCAAAAGTGTAAACTCCGGCTGGAAGCTTACCACTTCGCGTAACCGCGTCTACAAGTTCATCCTGTGTACCCGCATCAAGTTGCTCTGTTCGAGCTACACTGAAATTTACCACATTTCCAGCTTCGTCAATAATTTCCTCGGTACTCTCGTCTATAACTCTATTGGAAATAGTAATTGGCGCCGTGATTGTGAATGGATCTGTTAACGCGAATAGAATCTGCTCGTTTGACAAACTCAATGAAGGCACCGTGGCATTCATTTGGAGTCGCATAACAACTTCTACAGGATACGCATCAGCCGAAATTCTATATTGAAAAATCAGCGGATTACTTGACGCATCTTTTAAATCAAAATCACCGACATAAAAAATAACAATATTATCCGGAGAGATTTGTTCGTCAACTCTTACAGTTACCTGCCCAAAGGAATTCTGGGTAAATAAAAATGTTATGGCGACTATAAGGAATATTTTGAAAGAGTTCGTATCAATTCTCATAAGCGCTCCTTCTATTTTATATGATTTAAATTTATTACTTTCTAAAAGTCCCGTTATTTCTATACTATACGTAATGAGAACTAAATATAATCAATAAAAGTTCCTGTTTAATGTGTTTTGCGTCACTTTTCAAGCATATTCCAATCCTTACACCTTAAGAGAGAATATACTCGAATCACAGATTGTTAGCAAGAAAAAAAGGTCTCACTATTAGTGAGACCTTTTGATAAAAAGACCCGGCGACGACTTACTCTTCCACCCCGCTACCGGGGCAGTACCATCAGCGCTGGAGGGCTTAACTACTCTGTTCGGAATGGGAAGAGGTGTGGCCCCTCCGCAATAGCCACCGGGAACGCTTAAATCTATTAAAATTAATTGAGAAATCTGTTTTAAGAGTAGATACATACGATTGAAACAACTAAAAAGAAGTAGTCAAGCCTCACGGCTAATTAGTATCACTCGGCTGAACCCCTTACAAGGCTTACACCTGTGACCTATCAATCCTGTAATCTTCAGGAAACCTTCAGTGTCGTTCTGCAACGACAAGGGACATCCCATCTTGAGGTAGGCTTCGCGCTTATATGCTTTCAGCGCTTATCCCTTCCGAACATCGCTACCCAGCAATGCAGTTGACACCACAACTGGTACACGAGTGGTTCGTCCACTTCGGTCCTCTCGTACTAGAAGCAGATCCTCTCAAATGTCCTACGCCCACGACGGATAGGGACCGAACTGTCTCACGACGTTCTAAACCCAGCTCGCGTGCCACTTTAATCGGCGAACAGCCGAACCCTTGGGACCTTCTACAGCCCCAGGATGTGACGAGCCGACATCGAGGTGCCAAACCCCCCCGTCGATATGAGCTCTTGGGGGAGATAAGCCTGTTATCCCCGGAGTACCTTTTGTCCGTTGAGCGACGGCGCTTCCATCCGCTACCGCCGGATCACTAAGTCCTACTTTCGTATCTGCTCCCCCTGTATGGGTCGCAGTTAAGCTCCTTTATGCCTTTGCACTCTACGCACGGTTACCAACCGTACTGAAGGAACCTTTGAGCGCCTCCGTTACATTTTAGGAGGCGACCGCCCCAGTCAAACTACCCACCAGACAATGTCCCGACGCCGGATTCACGGCGGTCGGTTAGAGCTCCAACAACACAAGGGTGGTATTTCAAGGATGGCTCCACTTGTGCTAGCGCCCAAGTTTCAAAGCCTCCCACCTATCCTACACATATGAAGCTAAAGTCCAATGCCAAGCTATAGTAAAGGTTCACGGGGTCTTTCCGTCCTGTCGCGGGTAGCCGGCATCTTCACCGGCACTACAATTTCACCGGGGCCCTGGTCGAGACAGCGCTCAAGTCGTTGCACCATTCGTGCAGGTCGGAACTTACCCGACAAGGAATTTCGCTACCTTAGGACCGTTATAGTTACGGCCGCCGTTTACCGGGGCTTCGGTTCAAAGCTTCTTCCAATAAATTGGAATAACAAATCCCCTTAACCTTCCGGCACCGGGCAGGTGTCAGTCTCTATATATCGTCTTGCGACTTTGCAGAGACCTGTGTTTTTAGTAAACAGTCGCTCGAGCCGTTTCTCTGCGACCCTTTTCGGCTCCGCCAGCAAGTGGCATCACCTAATAGGGGCACTCCTTCTCCCGAAGTTACGGAGTCATTTTGCCGAGTTCCTTAACCAGGGGTCTCCCGCGCACCTGAGGATTCTCTCCCCGCCTACCTGTGTCGGTTTGCGGTACGGTCACCTGTAGTTCTAACATAGAGGTTTTTCTTGGCAGCATGATTATGATCAGTTTATGCGCTAAGCGCTCCTATTCGCATCTCGGAGTAATGGCTCGGTGGATTTGCCTGCCAAGCCCTCCTACTTGCTTAAACCCGGACATTCAACACCGGGCTGATCTTTCACTTCTGCGT
>JACZTG010000021.1 GCA_022573815.1 Candidatus Neomarinimicrobiota bacterium | reverse complement strand
TGCGAGTTCGACTCTCGCCCGCGGCACTCTTTGGTTATAATTCGGAAAATTTATTCTTGAAATGAAATAGCGGAATTAAACTCCGCATAAAGAATCTGATTCATGCGCCCAGTCGGCGTCTTTCTATACCGGCTCTTCTATCTCCCATTCGCCTTTCATCTATAAAACGCCGCTCGGTGATTCTTTGTTCTTCGGATTCTCTTCTGTCTAACTCATCAAACATGCTGACCAGCTCTTCTTCACCGGACTTTTTTCGTCTCTCCGCCAGGCGTCTTTCTTCTAACGCTCGCCGAACATCCAGTCCTCTGCGATCTGCAGCATCGCGACGATCGGAATTAATTCTTCTATCGTATATCTTGATAGGATTACCATTCAACAATTTCCCGTCAAGTTCTTTTCGAACCGAAAGAGCGTCAGCAGAGGATTCCATTTCCACGAAACCCAAGCCCGTTGATTCGTTTGTTGTAAGGGTTTTAACTATTTCGGCAGAAATAACTTTGCCGTGAGTTTCAAACAATTTTCTTAGGTCGTCATCAGTTACTTCTGAACGAAGATTTGTTACGTAAATTCTCAAAGGATATCCTCTTTTGGATTAGGAGTTAATCTATTATACACCGCATCTAAAACGATATATTGTAATGCCCCGCGCTTGGGGGCCATCACTATTTTAATTATCTTCCTCCAAAATTACTTTTTATTAAATTGAGTCTTCTGCGTTTCTGAACTGAGAAATATAGTTTATTCATTACACCCAGCATAATGTGAAACTTTGTAATGATACGAATTTCCCGAATCAACCAACTTAATTGAATTTTATCTTCCTTCTTCTGCTCTATCTATAAATAGCACAATTAAATTTTTCCGCAGTGACCCGCATCACAATTTTCTCATTCCTTTCCTAAATAATAATAACTTACCAAATATATTACACACACTATTTGCACATTATATGCCAAAAACACGATATTTGATTTGATTAGCTTAAAATTTAAGGATTATGAGAATAACGCAGCAGATAACATACTATTTATCAACCACTTACAAAACTTGTGATAACGATCTAATAATTAAATATCAAAATATTTTGGCTTAATAATTTGTTGATATAAATTAATATAAATAGGTGGATATAAACCAAAATAATTGAAATGAACCGGTTATTATTAATACCGATAATGTCCGGAATTCTACGGAAAAATTGTTCTGAGGAATATTATTTTCAGCTTTTGAGCGTTTCCCACCTTCTTCTCTTTAAATCCCACTGCAAAAAGTAGAAACATGATGCTGAGATTAGGAGCAATCCGAAACCCAATCCAACTGATCCCAATAATATTTTACCAAAACCGAACAAAGTGGAGTAAATGAGCGTTATTCCCACTGCCCAATCAGCCAGATCCCATAGCAGACCTTTGTCGGTTTCCACTTCAGGGGCTAATTCAGCCATCGGTTTCCAGAGTGACCCGCCGGGTCTGATTTTCCTGTAAAATTTCAATAGAGTTTCGTCGCTTTCCGGCTTTGTTAAGAAGGTAACACTGACCCAGGTAACAGAACTCACTGTTACTGTGATAAGCATGACCTGCGCGAATATATTTACGTCGGAAGTATCCATTCCAAAGATAAATTGTAATGACAATGCGGTCACCAGCGAGGCAAGCATGGCGCTGATCTCGGACCATGCGTTTATACGCCACCAGAACCAGCGAAGTATATAAACCGAACCTGTTCCAGCTCCTAATGCCAATAGGAATTTCCAAGCTCCTGCTATTGTTTCCATTTGTGAAGTAACAAGGGCTGACAGTATAACCAGTCCCACAGTCGTAAACCGCGCGACCGTCACGTAATGTTTATCGGACGCATCCTTATTCACGAACCTTTTGTAGAAATCATTCACTATGTATGAACTTCCCCAATTAAGGTGAGTACTTATTGTGGACATAAATGCCGCCGCGAATGATGCCAAAAGTAATCCTTTAAATCCTGATGGTAAGTGATTGAGCATCACAAGTATATATCCTGTTTGTTTATCCTCTATATCAGGATATAATACAAGGCTCACCAGCGCTACTATTATCCATGGCCAGGGACGAAGCGCGTAATGCGCGATGTTGAACCAGAGCGTTGCCAAAAAAGAATGCCGCTCATCCTTTGCCGAAAACATCCTTTGAGCGATATATCCGCCTCCACCCGGCTCAGCACCCGGATACCACGCCGCCCACCAGTTTACAGCCAGATACACAAAGAATGCCGTTAACGGCATCCAGACAGAGCCTATTTCAGGAGTAAAATCAAGCATCGTGTGGTCCGCTCCGTATATTTCAATAAGTCCTTCCTTTAATCCATCTATACCACCCACAGCTTTGGTTGCAAAAATCGCTAAGGCAATTGACCCAGCCATCGCAATAACGAATTGAAGCAAGTCGGTCATTACAACTCCCCAAAGCCCGCTCATTGTGCTGTATGCGAGAGTCACCGCCATTGTTATTCCTACAGCCGTCCATTTGTCAACTCCAATCGTTAATTCGATGATCTTCACTAACGCTAAAGTCACCCAACCCATAATTATAAGGTTAATTGGTATGGCAAGATACAAAGCTCGAAAACCTCTTAGGATGGCAGCGGGTTTTCCCGAGTAACGCAGCTCGGTGAATTCCACATCGGTAATAACCTCCGCGCGTCGCCATAAACGAGCAAAGAAAAACACAGTCAGAAGTCCGCTCATTACCATATTCCACCAGAGCCAATTACCCGCTATGCCATGATTGGCAACCAGTTCCGTAACTGCTAACGGTGTGTCAGCCGCAAATGTAGTGGCAACCATACTCGTTCCCGCTAACCACCAGGGAAGGCTTCTGCCGGAAGTAAAATAATCCTTAATGCTTCCTGAAGCTCTACGCGAAAAGTAAACCCCTATTCCCAATGCAAAGACAAAGTATATGATGACCAGAACCCAATCGAGTGTTGATACTACCATTAGTTATTCCTATTATTTTTTGGAGTTCCCTGCGCGCCGAAATTGCTTGAAATAATTCCTGTAATTATCACAGCCGAACTGCCTACAACAGTATATAGGGGCCAGGCGATTTCCCATGACGTTATAAAGATTATCATCGCCACAAGAGCAGTAAAGAAACCTATAAGAGCATCTTTTTGAGATGCTTTCTTGTATATTAATCCGAGTAAAAATGTACCCAATAAGCCACCGTAGGTATAAGAGGCTATCCCAAGAGCTACTTCTACAACTGTGCCTTCCAATCCTATGAATAGAATGGCAGTAGTAATAAGAATTATTCCCCAACCTAACGTGACGAAGCGCGAAATTGACAACATTTCATCTTCTGATTTATCTTTCCCGAAAAGGGGCTTATAAACATCTAAAACTGTGGCGCTTGAAAGACTGGATAAGCTGCTGGAAAGCGTACTCATCGCAGCGGCAAAAAGCGCAGCGACTATAAGACCACTTACTCCTACAGGCAAATCTTCTACTATAAATTTCGGGAAAATACCGTCGGCACGGGTTAATCCCAATTGTTCGGGAGTCTGACCTTCATAATAGGCGTACAACATCGCCCCCAACATCAAAAACAGTAGAAATTGTATGAATACAAATAATCCGCTGAATGAAATTGCTTTCTGGCTCGAACGTTTATCTTTGCATGTTAGCACCCGCTGAATTATCAGCTGATCGGTACCGTGTGAAGCGAGAGAGAAAATTGCTCCGGCAAATAATGCTGTAAAGAATGTATATGGTTTCGTAATAAACTCGCTGAGAGACAGATCTGTTCCCAGATAGAACCATTGCAGTTTATTCCCGTCAGATGCCCAGCTAAGCACACTGCCGAATCCGTCAGGCAGTTTATTTAGAATGATCACTGCGGCGAACAGTGCGCCGCCGATGTACACCGCCATTTGTATTACATCCATCCATATGACAGAGCGAATACCACCGATGTAGGTATAAACCATCGTTAACAGACCGATAAGTATAATTGAAAACGCGTAAAATTGACTGTCGGAATATCCTGAAAAAAGACCGCTTCCTTTAATTATTATCGTCAACGGAATTGCGGTAGCAAAGAGCCTTACACCGTCGGCAAGAAGCCTTGTAACCATAAACGTTATGCTTGCGGTCATCCGCATCTGTTGACCGAACCGATTTCCGAGAAAATGGTAAGCCGTTTCGATTTTACCTTCTGAATAGGCGGGCAGTAATATCATTGCCACAAGTATTCTGCCGAGCATATAGCCGAAAACTATTTGAAGGAACGTCAAATTACCCAGATACGCCACTGCCGGAATACTGATAAATGTCAAAACGCTTGTTTCGGTGGCCACTATGCTTAAAGATACAGCGAACCAGGGAATATTTCTTCCGCCTAAAAAGTAATCTGTCGTGTTACTTTGCTTTCTGCCTATCCATGCGCCAAAACCGACCGATGCCGCCATATATACGACTACAATCAGAATATCAACAGATGTAAAACCCACTTAGCTCTTCTCAGCCATATCCGTTTCCGTTAGCGGTTCTCCCATCTCTTTCAGAATAGCTTTCATAGCAGCATTATGAAAGTCTCTTCTGACTCGATACATTCCTCCCTTTTCTCTCGTGGGATGAACTCTGTTAGTCAGCAAAACAATCGCAATTTCTCTTGTTGGATCGACCCAAAAGGATGTTCCGGTAAAGCCCATATGTCCGTAACTATTTTTAGAAAAATAATCTCCCGCCGAAGAGCCATGGTCCGACGGTGTATCCCAACCGAGAGCTCTATCGCTGGACTCGGTGATATATTGTCTCGTAGTCCATTCCTGAATAGTTGAGGGTTTGAAAAACCGTCTGTGACGATAGATACCGCCGTTTATCAGCATTTGAGCGAGTGCCGCCATATCTTCTGCCGTAGAAAACAACCCTGCATGCGTGGAAACGCCTCCGAGAAAATTAGAATTTTCATCATGAACATCTCCGTGAATCAACGGTCTGTTCATACTTCCGCCGATTTCTGTTGGAGCAATTCTGTATAAAAGAGATTTGGGAGGATTGAACATTGTGTTCTTCATCCCCATAGGTTTGTAAATTGCTCTGTTTGCAAGCTTATCAAGAGTGCTGCCCGTAACAGTTTCGAGTATATCCAACATAAGGATAAGTCCGAGATCAGAGTATATCATTGAATCACCCGGTGAAAAATCAAGAGGGAGACCATAAATATATTTATACGCTTCTTCTTTGTTTGAAGCCTTATTCCATAAATCGACCCACCAATGGGATCCCGAAGAGTGTGTCAGCAGATGCCTGAGAGTTACATCATCTTTTTCACCGCCGCCGTATTCTGGCAGGTAACTCTTAATCGGAATGTCGAGAACCAGCTTTTTCTTTTCCCATAATCCCATAGCGACAAGCGTTGTAGCCGCTACCTTGGTGATTGAAGCCATATCATACATTGTCTCCGCCGTAATTATCGGTGATGCCGGGTCGTAGGTCTGGCGACCGAATGATTTACTCGCAATGAGTTCTCCTTTTCGAACAACGGCAATTTGCGCGCCGGGAAATACCGAATCCTTAATCGCTTTATCCAGAACTTCGTATGCTTCCGAGAGAAGAGTATCATTGATGTTTCTCACTAATTCCATTTTTCTGGCCGGCCTCACCAATCCATCGCCAATTTCATAATAACCGGGAATCGAGACAGGCAGTTTTGCGTTAATTGGTATTTCTCCGAATATTGCCCGCACTGCCGCTCTCTGAGCTAACGAAACTGTTTCATAAGCGCACAGATATGAAGGAACTTCAGGCATCTGCCTCAAAGTATAAGGGGAACCGAAAGCGGTTACAGCCATCGGTTTATCGATTTTAAAAAATTTCTTTAAGAGAGTGACGATTGTGTCAGGAAGTGAAATAGTCCCTTTCCGGTCGCGCCATTTTACGTACACACCGACGATAATAGCATCTACCGAGTCTGCTATGAGCATAATTTTATCAATATCATCCTGTGT
Source organism: Candidatus Neomarinimicrobiota bacterium (assembly GCA_022573815.1). Lineage (NCBI taxonomy): Bacteria > Pseudomonadati > Fidelibacterota > Fidelibacterota bacterium. The sequence goes on along the minus strand of JACZTG010000021.1, from coordinate 33,048 downwards.
GGAGCGCGGATCCATAAATGCCGTTTCTATATTCGGAACCCTTGTTTTAACCTGGCTGTTTAAAGTATTTCCACGCCAGGCAGTGTTTTCTTCATCAGTTATAGTTAGTACAAGAGCTCTATTAATATCCTCTGCATGCAACGGGAAGATATTTTTATCATCCCTCAAAAGCGTCATTGAAGCGTTGGCGATTTGAGCCGCTTTGATAGCTGATTTAGATTGGGACAGTACTTTTTCTAAGTTTTCTTCGCTGTAATATGGCTTTTTTTCAAGTCCGTGATCAGCTTTAGCTCTCAGGATTCGTCCAACCGCCTCGTTAAGTCTCTCAATAGAGATTCGACCTTCTTTAACCGCTTGTAAGACGAATTTATATGTACTTTCGAAATTTGGTGATAACAAAACCATATCAATGCCGGAATTAATTGCCATTACTGCTGCCTCACCGGACCAGTAGTTACCGGTAATTCCGCCCATATCCATCGCATCGGAGATTATCAGACCTTCAAATCCCATCTCTTTTCTCAAAATATCCTCTAAAAAATAGGGATCAAGCGTAACCGGTCTCCCTTCCATCTGTTTGACTTGACTAAATGTTATGTGTGCCGCCATTACAACTTTAACTCCAGCATCCACTGCAGCCTGAAATGGAGGAAGTTCTAAATTTCTCATCCTTTCCATTGAAGCGTTTATAGTTGGAAGAGACATATGTGTATCTACATTAGTATCTCCATGACCGGGGAAATGCTTCGCAGTAGCATAAACTCCTTCTTCCTGCAAGCCACGTATAAATTCACTGCCCATTCTTGCAACCAGCTCCGGGTCTTCTCCATATGAACGCGTGTTGATAATTATGTTATCGGGATTGTTATTGACATCCATAACCGGAGCAAAACCTATATGCACTCCGATAGCACGTGCTTCTCTTCCCGTAACTTTACCGATTTCGTATGCGTTATTTTCGTTTCCCGTTGCTGCTGTTGCCATATTTTGAAGGAATCGCGTGCTTTCATTTACCCTCATCGGGAGTCCCCATTCCATATCAGCCATTATGAGCAATGGTATTTTAGCCACATCCTGAAGCCGTTCAACTGACCTTCCAACCGCATATGGATTTCCGCGAAAAAACATCACTCCACCGACGTGATATTCTTTTACTAATTTTTTTAGACGATTAAACTGATAATTATTTTCGTTAAAAAACCTCGGAGTATACGCAGGCACCATCAACTGTCCGACCTTTTCTTCTAACGTCATATTATTGAGTTGATGATTTACCCAACTTTCTCCACTTTTCACACCTATCGAAGAGCATCCCAACATTATGGTCATACTGAATAAATAAAAATATTTTTTCATGTAATCCTTCATCCTCAAATGTTTACATAAATTCTTGGAATTCTATTTGAGACCGAACAACAGATTTCATACGGGATTGTTTTTAGGCATTGAGCAATATCTGAGATGGTGATGGTTTGATTACCCTGTGTTCCGTAAATAACTACTTCATCCCCTTTTTCGATATTTGATGAACCCACATCCGCCATAACCATATCCATCGTAACTCTTCCGACTACAGGATGGCGATTCCCCCCGATAAGCACTTCCATATCGTTTGACAATTGCCTGTTGATTCCGTCTGCGTAGCCAATGGGAATAGTGGCAATCCTGGTTTTTTGTTTTGCTATCCAGCTCCGACCATAACTTACAGACATCCCTTCATCAACATCACGCACCATAACTACTGTGGATTTAAGTGTCATTACCTGTATTAACTTATCCTCACTTTGCTGATGCGGATTCGGGTTGTGGCCGTACAAAGATATTCCCAACCTGACCATATCAAAAACAGACTCAGGATAATTTAATAACCCACCTGAGTTTGCCAGATGACGAAGTCCATAATTAATTTTCTTTCTTTCAAGAATATCAATAATCTCATTGTAATCTTTAATTTGAAATTTGCTCGTGTCTGAATCAATATCATCGGACGTTGAAAGATGAGAATATAAACCAGCAAATTCAAGTTCCTTAACTGCTGATAGTTTTTCAGCAGTCTCAACTGCATCACTAAATCGAACACCGAGCCTGTTCATCCCCGTATCTATGTTTAGATGGACACGGGCAGATGATGAAAGTTTTTTCGCAGTAGAAGAAACTAAATCCACATCGTCCACAGCTGAAATTGTGACATCCAATTCATTTTGGAGTTGAATACCGATATTGTCCGCCGATGGTTTGGCAAATACAAGAATGGGCGTTTTTATACCTGCATCTCGAAGTTCGATTCCTTCTTGGACGAATGCCACAGCGAGCATAGCAACACCTTCTTCTATGAACGCTTTGCTAACCTCTATTGCGCCATGACCGTAGGCATCCGCTTTCACCACTGCCATTATTCCGGCAGTTCCGGCTCTCTTTTTTAATAGCCAATAGTTATGTCGCAGAGCTCCAATATCAATTTCAGCCCAAGAAAGATGACCGCCATGACTCATATTGCGGGCTCCCGGAGTTTGAGCTGCAGTGAATCAGAAATAGCTTCGCCGGAGTTCTTTATTGCGTGTATTAAAGCCGCCTCCGCCGATGTATATAAAATATCGGAATAATTAAAATCAAAAGATGATTTTGATGCAAGCTCTTTGAACTGATCTTGAACAGGTGAGTTCAAACCGAGAACAGAGCCTGCAAGCGCTATACTATAAGGAGGTTTAATTTTCGCGGATTCAACTGCATTAATCACAAGATTATAGAGAGATTTTGCAGCTTCGGTAATAATGACATTAGCTTCCTGAATGCGGGATAACGCCAAAGAAGAGACGAGTTTTGCGCAGGATGCTATCAGCATTTGTGAGCTCTCTGCGCCATATACTTTTGTGATAATTTCTTCAGGCATCTTTACTTTGAAATGGTTCATAATTTGAGCGGAGAAATCTGACAGGGGTTGATCGCTTTCAATTTCCGCAAGGACTTTACGCAAGGCATATCTACCGATAGAATATCCTCCACCGTCATCTCCAAGAAGGTATCCCCAGCCTCCAAATTGTTTCAACTTTCCGCCGGATTTTATGACGCACACTGCTCCCGTTCCCGCCTCGAGAACAATACCGTCCTCCTCATCGAATGCGGCGAAATGAAGTATTTCAGCATCAGTCTTGAGATTAAATTCAGTTAATCCCAACGATGCAATCAAATCGCTCATCAAAAATTTTTCCTGCTCTCTACCTATTCCCGCAAAACATAACGTAGCGTTTTTAATATGTGACAGAGGCTCTCCCTTTAATAGATTCTCAATTAGATTTGAAATTAACTCTTTAACGCCTTCTTGACCCAGAGTGGAGACATTACCCGGACCTCCTTCCGCTCTGCGCAGTTGATTGCCGGAAAGGTCAGTGAGGACTGCTTCAGTTTTAGTGCCGCCACCATCTAACCCTAAGAAATACATAATTGACCCATATATAAAAAAGACAGCGAACACTGAGTGTCCGCTGTCTTTAATGTTATTGCTGGGAAATAATTTACAACTTGATTGCTGCTTTGAGCTCTTTCCCTGCTTTGAACTTCGGTACCGTTGTAGCCGGAATTTGGATTGCCGCGCCTGTGCGTGGGTTCCTTCCGGTACGAGCAGCGCGATCTGACGTGGAAAATGTGCCAAATCCAACCAGCGTGACTTTGTCTCTCTTTGTAAGTGCGGCTGTAATGTTCGATGTTACTGCATTCAACGCGCCTTCTGCCTGAACTTTTGTCAATCCACTGTCTGATGCGATTGCTTCGATAAGTTCTGATTTGTTCATTTGAGATCCTCCATTTAGGTTGTTGATGGGTGAAACCGCTGTAACCCTTATGGCTACTTGCTCTTAGAAGCAATATAAGCTTGAGCATCCGAATGTCAAGGAAAAAATTCATTTTTTAAATAATTATGTATTCCCTATAACGCTTGAACATAGTGAGTTTGCGGGAATTATACTTACTTTCAAAGCATAAATGCATAAGCCCTATGTTGTTAATTATAATGTAGTTATAACTGCTGTAATTTTTATCATTTATATCGATTTTTTAGATCGGAAATAAGGCTATTTTCATCGAAAAATATTTTTTCAGAACAACCCAAAATCCAAGAACTTATGCGGGTTACAGGCATTTTTGTTAATAAAAAGACCGGAATTTTATTTTGATATGCTACAGTAATTTCTCCCTGAGTTCCTCCTCCCAAGCTTGCATACTCATCCCAAAAACATACTACATAATCAGTTTTTTTCGTGAGAAATCCAAGATCGTGATTGATAATCTTATGAATAAGCAGCTTAAACTTTTCTATGTCACTTTCCTTCCAACTCTTAAAGTTCGATTTTTCTTCCGAACTCAATATTATATTCGATTCATCATTCGGATTGAATACTTCGTGTCCGAGCTCTTGCTTGAGGCGAATAGAAATGCTCTTTCTCCATTTTTCTCCTCTGTCAGGAGCGTATTCCATCGCTCCTGACAGATATGCCGTCTTGGTTTCGACTTTGACGTTACTCCCAGTGATGGCGTTGGTCTGCTCTGTCATATGAAACAATTTCATTTTCCGCAAACCAAACGTTTATTTCTGCCTTCGCCGCATCCTTATCTGAAGACGCATGAATTACATTCCGGACGGCCGTACCCGCCTCATCCGCATAACCGTAGCTATGGTGTGAATAGTCACCGCGTATGGTTCCGGGTAAAGCGCTTTTCGGCTCGGTCGCTCCGCACATCTTCCTGACGACTTCAATAGCTTCATCCCCTTCAATTACTCCAGCTACTACAGGTCCTTCCGTAACGAAATCAATTAAGAGGTTACGAATCTTCTCGCCTAATCTGGCTCCTATATCTTCTTCCGTGTAATGGTTACCGACTAATTCCTTGGTTGCCTGAAGCATCTTCAGCCCGACTATTTTAAGCCCTGATTTTTCGAAACGAGCAAATATCTCGCCCGTTAAAGATCGTGAAACGCCGTCCGGCTTAATAAGCACAAGTGTCTTTTCAATCATTATTTGAATTCCTTAATCTAATGGATGTATTTTCTCTTGAAATAATCATATTGAACAAGCAAAAGATAGTGTTTAACGCTCGAATTACCATCTTAAAACTTTCTCATAATTCGTGTGTTCTTTTGCCATACTTTAGATTTCTTCGGATAATCGTTATTGTAATGAAGCCCTCTACTCTCTTTTCTCATAACCGCGCTCCTGATGATAAGGTATGCAACGGCGGCAAGATTGTGCAGCTCAATAAGCCCCTCCGAAACAATAGTTTTTCTGTAGTACTCTTCAATTTCGCTATTGATCATCTTTATCCTATCCAACGCGCGTTTCAATCGAAGATTTGTCCTGATAATTCCCACATAATCCCACATAATTTCCTGTATCTCCTTAATATCATGTGAAATCAGTATCCACTCTTCCTGATCGAATGTTCCACTGTCGTCCCATTCCGGCACATCGGGAAACCTATCTGATTGATAATCTTTTGATTTTTTTATCGTTTCAAATGCTCTTTTGGAAAACACAACTCCTTCCAGCAGGCTGTTACTTGCCAATCGATTTGCTCCATGCACACCCGTGCAAGCCACCTCTCCCACAGCCAATAAGTGAGGCAGCGTACTCGCCCCATGCGAATCCGTCGTTACTCCTCCACACATATAGTGAGCGGCGGGAACAACAGGTATAGGTTCTGATGTTATGTCAATTTTATGTTGCAGGCATCTTTCATATATATTAGGAAACCGTTCTTTAACTGATGCGCCGTCTAAATGAGTCAGATCTAAATAAACATACTTATCCCCGCTTAATTTCAGTTCATTGTCAATCGCTCTTGCCACAATATCACGGGAGGCTAAGTCTCCTCTTTTATCGTATTTCTCCATAAACTTCTCGCCCGATATCGTCAGGAGTACACCCCCGAAACCTCTTATCGCCTCTGAAAGCAAAAATGGATCGCCGTCCGGATTATAAAGAGCGGTCGGATGAAATTGCATAAATTCAAGATTCGCCAATTCGGCGCCTGCACGATATGCCATAGCGATTCCATCTCCGGTTGCTATTTTCGGATTGGTGGTATGCCGATATACCCTTCCGACTCCTCCTGTGCAAAGCAGTGTGTTTTTAGCGAGGAATCGTTTAATAGACGAATTATGAGTATCATAGACATACGCCCCGTAGCAGCTGATATTTTTCCGGCTAAGTTGAAAATTCGGTTTAAAATGATGTTCGGTGATTAGATCTAAAGCGAGATGATGTTCGTATATCTCTATATTATTATGCGAAGAAACTGCATCTACCAGTGCTTTTTCAATTTGTCTCCCTGTAATGTCTCCGGCGTGGTAAACCCTGCTAACACTGTGTCCCCCTTCTCTTCCGAGGTCAAAATCACCGGAAGAATCGTTCTTTTGTGTGAACTTGACGCCCCATTCCTGCAAATCTTTAATACAATTCGGACCTTCACGAACCATAGTATTCACCGCGTTAACATCGCATAAACCGTCACCCGCATTAAGCGTGTCTTTTACGTGCAGCTCCACCGAATCCTCATCTGTCAAGACCGAAGCGATTCCACCCTGGGCATAATTCGTAGCCGATTCTTTGTTATCTTTTTTAGTGATGACAACGACGCTGCCCAAATCCGCAGCTTTAAGAGCAAATGACAATCCGGCGATACCGCTGCCGATAACGAGAAAATCGGATTTAACAGGCGAATTGCTCATCAGTGGGCTTCATACCAATCTTCACCAACACTGATGTCCACCCTGACAGGTACTTTCAATTCCATCGAGTTAATCATTTCATATTCTACAATATCTTTCATCCGGTCAATTTCCTCTTCCGGCAGCTCGAAAACCAATTCATCATGAACCTGAAGGATCATCATGGCTTTTAGGTTTTCTTTCTTAATACGATGGCTTATTCTAATCATCGCTATTTTAATCATATCGGCTGCTGAGCCCTGAAGCTGAGTATTTACAGCGATTCGCTCCGCGGCCTGTCTGAGATTGAAATTACTTGAATCTATTTCCATCAAGTATCTTTTCCTGCCGAGAATCGTACTCACGAATTTATTCTCTCTCGCTTCTGCGATCGAGTTTGCAATAAAATTGTTTATACCGGGAAATCGGTTAAAATAATCATCAATTGTAGTAGTGGCGTCCTCCATAGAAATCTTCAATTCCGCCGCTATCCGGAATGCTCTCGCTCCGTACATAATGGCGAAATTCACCGTCTTCGCCATATTCCTCATTTCGGGAGTTACACTTTCAAGTTCCACTCCGTATAGTCCCGCCGCAGTCCTGCTGTGAATATCTTCGCCGTCTTTAAATGCCTGAATGAGTGTGGGGTCTTCCGAAAGATGCGCCATTATCCTCAGTTCGATTTGCGAATAATCGGCTGACATAATTTTCCAGCCCTTTTGTTGAGGAATAAAGGCGTGCCTAATCTTCCTGCCTACTTCGGTTTTAATCGGAATATTCTGGAAATTCGGATCCCTGCTTGATAACCGTCCGGTAGCCGCCACCGTTTGGCTAAATGTGCTGTGCACCCGCCCGCTGTTCGGGTTAACCAATTTTGGAAGAGCCTCAAGATAAGTTGATTTGAGCTTTGTGTACATCCGATACTCTAAAACTTTGGCTACTATTTCGTGATCGTTTTTCAGCGAATCCATCGCCCGCTGGTCTGTGGAAAATCCTGTCTTGATCTTTCGAGTCGGCGGCAGCAGCAGTTTCTCAAATAAAATTTTGCTCAACTGTTTGGGAGAATTGATACTGAACTCTTCCTCGGCGAGGTCATATACTTCAGCCTCTATCTTCTCTATTTCAACTAAGACCTCATCGGACATCTTCTTGAGCAGCTTTACGTCAAGATAGACACCTGCTTTTTCCATCTCCATCAAGACCGGAATGAGAGGAATTTCTATCTCCGTATACATCTTCATCATACCTTCTTCTTCAAGCTTCGGCTGATAAAGATTCACAAGTTGGAGAGCAATATCGGCATCTTCAACGGCATAAAAGGTCACATCTTCCACGGGCACTTCAGCCATGGATATTTGTTCTTTTCCCGAGCCGATAAGGTCAGTTATCGGCTGCATTTTATAATTCAGCTGTTCCATAGATAGGTAATCTATCTTGTAGGAGCGTGCATCAGGATTAAGTAAAAACGCCGCTATTATACTGTCTGAAACTACTCCCGCAAGTTCAACGCCGTGCCGTGACAGTATCAGCATATCGTATTTAATATTTTGACCGCACTTCGGAATTTGAGGATCTTCCAATAAAGGTTTTAATTTCTCAAGAATCAGATCAATGTCCGCTTCCTCACTGTCAAATAAATTCCCTTCTTTGTTCCGATAATTTACCGGCAGATACCAGCCCTCGTTATCTTCTACGCTGAATGACAACCCAACTATATCGGCGAGCATCGGATTGATCTCTGTAGTCTCCAAATCCACGGAAATAAGATCAGCTTTGCTTATCTCTGTTATCATTTTATCGAGCGACTTAGCGTCATTTATCGCTAAATAATTCTTTTCAACTTTCTCCGTCACAATGCCGCTGTCGGATTCGATCTCTTCAAGCAATTTCCAGAATTCCAATTCTTTCATTACATTGCGAACCTCTTCCATATCGAATTCTTTTCTTGAGAGGTCGCTGATATTTTCCTTCACAGGAGCTTCAGTTCTTATTGTAACGAGATCGAGCGAGAGCAATGCTTTTTCTCTGTCCTTTTCTAGATTTTCTTTAAGCTTGTTCCCGCTTATTTCTTCGAGATTATCATAAATCCCTTCAAACGTTTTATATTCAGTTAGAAGTTTTACCGCGCCCTTCGGACCTATCCCCGTAACTCCCGGAATATTGTCCGAAGTATCGCCTACGAGAGCGAGATAATCCCGAATCTGCCCCGGCCTTACTCCCCACTTTTTAAAAACACCCTCTTCGTCAATTATGTTTGACTCATCAGGCTTTGCCCTTGTGTTATACATATTGACGTTTTTTGTAACCAACTGGGCGAAATCCTTATCGGCAGTTACCATAAGGACATCACATCCCTCTTTTTCACCTCGCAATGCAAGCGTGCCGATAATGTCGTCTGCCTCATATTCGGGTAGATCGAGACGAGTCACATTAAATGCCTTTAAAATTCTGTCTATCATCGGAAGTTGCGAGCGGAGGTCATCAGGCATTTTCTCGCGGGTGGCTTTATATTCTTTGTACTGTTTATGCCGAAATGTTTTCCCTTTCGGATCGAATGCCACCGCTAAATAATCAGGATTTTTATTTTTCAGAATTGAATATATCGACCGCGCGAACCCATAAATCGCGCTCACATTCTCTCCCTTTGAATTAGTGAGAGGATTTCTGAACATCGCAAAATAAAAACGATAGACCTCTGCAAATCCATCAATCAGGTATAATGTTTTTTTAGTCGCCGCCACTTTTAATCCGTAGTATTATAGGAACATCAAATTACTTTTAAGAGACGGGTTCTTCAAGAAGAATTTTATTTTTCGATAGAAATCAATAAATAGTTTTGACTTTTAAATAAACAATCTTCATTTTATCCAATTACTAATACTAAGGAGATATAATGAAGGCATATTTTATTTTGGCGGTAGCTGTTTTAGCGTTTGCGTCATGTAGCGAACAAAAATCAGAAGCTCCCTCGGATGAGGCAAGCAAAGTTCAATTCGCGTCCCTTTCCTTTGATTTGCAGCATTCGAGTTTACTTAAAGACCTTGAAGCTGCAAAAGCCGGCTTAGCAGCTAAAGGCGAGTATCGCTGCTGCGTAATACCAAGTTGTAATTGGTGCCTGATAAATGATAAGCATTGCACTTGCGCGGCGCATCTTGAAGAAGGCGAGGCGGTCTGCGGGTCATGCGGTCAATCTTGGGCAATGGGAAGAGGCGTATTACCCGGCGTGGAACCCCGTGACGTCAAATGGGGTCCCGGCGATGTTCATACACATTAGCTCATAGTTTTATTTCAGTAGGAGCATTTTCTTCGTTTGAACAAAATCGCCTGCTGAAAACTTATAGATATATAATCCTGAAGAGAGCGGGTTGCCTCTTTGGTTTTTACCGTTCCAGACAACTTCATACTCTCCGATTTTCTGACCCGCAATCTCAAACCGGAACACCTCCTGACCCAGCAGATTATATATCAGGAGTTTCACATCGCTTTGTACCGGCAATGAATACCGTATAGTAGTCTCCGGATTGAACGGATTGGGATAGTTCTGAGAAAGCAAGAACGTTTCCGCTATTCCCAGCACTTCTAATTCAGTAGGCACTTGAAAATGATATACATCTATTCCGGCTTGAATCGGATTAACATATCTTAAAGTAAACTCGTCGCCTGTTGACCAGACCGATGCGCCGGCCTGCTGAAAAAAGAGTAACCAGGTAGTGTTTTGATTTACTATAGATCGAAGTTTATTTGGGTCATCTGCGTAATCTTCGTTGATGACTATAATATAGTCTCTACCGCTCATACGCCAGCGTGCTGTCGATGCTGTCCCTACATCATTTCCGTAGGGAGAGGCAACGTCTGCGTTTCTGTTTATCACGGCTACCTCTATCTGTCTTCCGGCGCCGTCATTGCCTTCAAGGTCCCACAATTCAAATGGAATTCGCAGCTGCACATTGGCTTCCGTTCCGTCTCCGCCAAATGCTGCCCGTTCCCATTGAGTGGAGAACGATCCGCCTGAAGTCACGGGACTGTCATTATCCGGAGCTACACCGGTAAATCTGAATTGCAGGTCAACCTGAGTGGCATCTATTGTAGGTACTGGAACAGGCGAACCAAAATCGAACCATAAATCTGTTATAGCAAATCCCAATAAAGCAGTCCATATTCTTAGATCGCCGTCTGTACTGTCCGCATCAAACGTAAACTCCGCACTGTAATATGATATTGGGACTGCGAATGTTATATCCTCAATTGATACTTTGAATCCCTCCGTGATCGGGACAGTGCTGCCGAAAATGTCGTCAGGAATTGGCTCCGAAGTAAGCAAGAATGCGGAAGTTGTGAGATTCTGTAAATTAAAAGAGAAAACTGACTCCACTTTATTAAATGTCACTTCGTAGGTTTCGCTTGTTAGCGCGGAAGGATCCGCTATCCGATAGCCTATTGGTTCCGGTTGCTGTCCCCACTGCATGTTCAGCAGATCTGATCTCTGTGCTAAAAGATATTTCACTGACACGTACTTCTAACTCCGATACCCATACATTGTGGTTTTTATCAACTATTGAAAACCTCAATTTAAGCAGATGCCCATCAGGTGTGTCATCAGCCAGCACGAAATATCTGCTGAACGTATCTCCTAATTGAGTAATTCCTGATTGGATAGATTCTACTTCAGTTTTTTGGGGAGCATTTTGCGCAATCACATACTCATCGAACAGAAATGTTCCTATGGTGACATCTCCAAGAATGCTGAGAAAACTTCCATTGTTGATGGATGGGTTGAAGACAACTTTTTCACCTGAGTTGATTATACCGTCCTCATTGATATTATCGCTCACAATAATAAGCTCATCCCACTCAACAGGTCCTAACGTGGTTATATTATCAAGAATATGTTCCCAACGCGTTGTATCTGTCCCAGATACGATCAGAGCATTTGCGTACATACCGAATACTCTCTGGTCTGTGAGCCATTCGACCCCCCAAATACTGTCGTTGGCAACGCCCTCGCCACTGTTCCCATCGTCTAATAAAGTCAACGTCTCTTGCAGGACATTGTCATAATTGTATATTTCGACTATCACTTCGGTGGCTGTGCCATGCGCGTCAACTGTCAATTTCAACATCGCTTCGGAATCTGAAGGATGATTTATATTCAGATTCGCTTCCGGGATTTCGCTGAACATGTTTTGTCCTAACGAAATGGCTAACCGCGCAGCTTTCTTCATTTCCACTATACTTTCAAATCGACCTCCGCCTATTCCACCAACTAAGGCAATGATAACTTCCTGAGTGTCACCGATAGCCATACTGAACGGGCCCGTACTCATTATCATCCTCGTAACGCTGTTAGAGTATGGTTGGCCGCCGATCCAACCTGTGCCTGTGATTGGATCGCCAGTGAGATGAAAAAGTGTTGGTTGATTCGTGAGCGGATTCAGATAATCGCCGCCTGTATCAGGTCGCAGGCCTTGCATCCAATCATAAAATTGAAGAGTTGCGCTGTAATTTCCAAAGGCTGAGGGGTCGGAGATAGATGTTCCAATCATTTTGACTACAAACGAAGATAAATGCAGGTTTTTGAAGTTCGAACGAACACTAAATCCCTTAATAGCTTCTTCCCCCAAAGATGGGACAATAGGTCCTTGGACCAGAGTGTACCCTACAGATGGCGGAGCGAGTCCAAATTCAATGAATTTATTATCTATATCGCTGTTATTATAAAAATACGCCGTATTGGTCAGGCTGTCATAACCTGCCCAATCGTCTCCACTATCGCCTAATTCTACATCACACCACTGAGATATGAACATACTGTCGATTGTGGCATTTTCAGGAGTGAGCTCGTTACCTTTGTAGATCAACCGATTCCGACGGAATATTATATCTCCAAGCGTTCCATCCCTATCGTAAGCCCAAATGGTAACCTGATTTTCCAATCCGATAGGCGGAGACCCCACGAATCCCCGAACGATAGATGTATCAAGATCGTTCGTTACAAACCAAATAACCTGATCAGCAGCTGCTAATCCCGGTCTGTCTATAGAAGGATCATACAATCCATCATTGTTATTATCATAAAAAGGGGCGCCTTTTGCCGCCGGCCATTCATCCCAATCTGTTCCGTACTGTGCCCTTACCTCGGCTATTTGAGCATCGCTGACCGAAGAAGCGTCTAAATTGAAAAATTCAGCAGCATCCTGCAATAAGTCAGCTGTGACCCAATCTTTCCTTACTCGCCATATTCTGACATCTGACGCGGCAGGATCTTCTGCGATTCCTGTCTGTTCACCAAGAATAGCTCCCTCAACCATACCTGAGCGATATGTACTCCCTCCGACCCTCAATCTCGGCAGCTGACCGTCATTTACCATTCCACCCCAGAGAATAGCGTCGGCGAAGATAACTCCCGCTGTTCCTCTTGGGAAAACCCCTCCTGATCTATTATCATTAAAAGAACTACTTTGATAATTGGATTCCTCGCAGATACACCATCGGCTTGTATCCACATTGACATATTATTAACGTTTGACAGTGTAGCCTTCGGTTCTCCGGCTATTTTACTTAAAACAAATTTTCTCTTATTAGGCGGTTCTTTGGCAAATAATGAAATAAGTCCCCAAAAGCCAACCATTGTTAATAAAATAGCTAAATATGAATATCGTTTAATCATTTATAAATAGAATCAGTCAAGTATTATAATTATTATTATCTTACGCTATAAATCTACTTTTTGTTCCTACAAATATACGACACTTGCAATCCGGTCTCCCCCCTTATTACAGCTATCCCGTTCAATTTACATTTTGTTTCGGTTTAAGCCGTAATACCGTAGTGATTATTTTAGTAATAGCATCTTCCGGATTTCAGTTTGCTCGCCGGAGGTCAGGATAGAGAAGTAGACACCGGAAGCTGAGCCTGCGGCATTCCAGGTAACGGAGTGAATACCTTTATTAATATACCCCTGAATTAGAGTCGCAACTTTTTGACCTTGGATATTATAAACAGCTAAATTCGTAAAACCACTTTGTTGTAATTCAAATTCCATCGTAGTGAATGGATTAAACGGGTTCGGATAATTCTGATTTAATATGAAACTCCCGGGTCTATTCAGTGGAGAATCTATAACTTCTGTTACACTTGCAAGTTCAAGACTGAAGTCAGCCACTACAGGCAGATGGTCGGACGCAAAACGAGTGTCATCCAACATTAGTCCATATAAACTGAGGGTATCAGATTTCATCTCTTCCGTCCGGAGAACAAAGGTTTTTTCCATCTTGAGGACACTATCAGTGTAGATAATATAATCCAATCTACCGGGGCTGAACGGGCTATTTTCATTTTGCCAGGTAAAAGTATGAGTAAGATTCGTATGGACAGGAATAGCGTCTGCGAGCGCGCTGTTGTCCCAATCAGGATTAAAATCTGTTCCCCAAGTAGAGTTGTCTAATATATTTCCCGTCAGCAGCGTTTCAAGTTGCCTCTTATCCCCTACTAAATTTAGATCTCCCGCTAATATTACCGGAGTGTTTTCTTCTAATTGAACCTCTCCATTCCGCAGCCGAGCGTCCCTTAGAAACGCCATGATTCCGTCCATTTCATTTTGCCTTTCCGCATCATTCGCGCAGCAAGGAGGGTGAGCTCCGATAATAAGAATGTCTTTCACATACGTTGGAGACAAATTTACAAGGAACGCTCTGTTGCCACTGTTAGGCAACCAGCTACCGGTGATTTCGTACCTGCTCGCCAACGCGATATCATTTTGGTCAATTTGTGTAAACCAACTTTCTCCCGCATTGGAGGGCAAAATGGTTTCCATCAGATCATGTATTTCATCAGAATTATGATCGTATATCTCCTGAAATGAGATTATATCCGGTTTTATTGCGTTCAGGACACGATTATATTCACCGTACAAATCAGGATTAAACAGATCATCCCTCCTTACATTCCATGTGAGAAACCTAAGATGAGTTGAATCCGTTTTTTGTATCCCTAAAGGAGCTGTCATTTCATCAATAACCTGCTCCATCTGATAACCGATACCCCCTTCAAAATCCGGAGCAACATCTCCGCTATCAATATCCGCAAGAATAAATCGTATTTGCGATGTTGGAAAAAGTTCATTCACATTATCCGGTTTAACATCCAAACCAAATGCAATTTCGAAAGTATCAGAGCTCACCGTCGGAAACGTAAATAGGTCAACATTCGATTGAGTTACAGAAACACTATCGCTATCGGTATAAAACATCCCGGTCTTCGCTGCGAAATTCCATTTCAACTCTGCGCCGATACCGCCAATACTCAAGCCGGTTGATTCGTCAAAGTCAGTGTCTATATATAGATCGGTATTTAGAGATGATTGTAAGTTTACGTCCTGATTAAGTTCAATATAGAGATATATATATTTCAAATCATTGGTTATCTTTATTCCGCCAAAATCAATACTTCCTTCTGCGACATCGCCTACAACATCATTATGCACAAAGGCGATTCCCTCCCAATCTGAAAATTTGCCATCCATCAAAATTAAACCCGGATTGACTCCAGAGAGGAGATGGTATCAGTAAAACCAGCGCAGTAATATTTAGGATAATAAAATTCATAAGGAATTTGATTGTAAAATAATTTACAGCTCTTCTAAATCATTGATATTTATATATATATCTTTTAACATATACGGCTGTTGATTTCAATGCAATTGGAAACTGTTATTTATTTCCTATGGAAATGCACCGTATATCAAAAGGGAACAAAATGTTAAAAGATATATTTTTCACAATTCTTTTTATGAGTGTATTAATACCTTCAATTTTATCTGGTCAATCCGAAGACTCACTCCAAACCGAGGCAGTTTCAATTAGCATTTCGGACAATAAAGTATCAGCAATGCTTGATTCTCTCAGGAACGAATTGACCTCTATATATGTCCAACGTGAAGATTCTCTTAATGTTTCCAATAAAATGAAATTGGATTCCTTGCAAAAATCTTTAACAGATCAGTTTAAAATATCGCAGGACTCTCTCCGGGCAGCAGTCAGCGCTGAACTGACAACAGAATTTGAAAAAAAGAGTGAAGAATTGAAATCCTCCTATATTGCTGAAGCAGCTTCATCCCGAACGAGTGATAATCCTACAGCTGATAACTACTATACTTTTTTAACATCGTTTGCGAAAATGAAAGATAAGGAATTATTTGATGATATCATTTACGAGCTGAATAACTTCACAAAATTATACTGGTCAGGACGACATACGGAAGATATCCAATTATTGCTTGCCAATCTATACCAGGGTAAGAAGATGCAGTACGAGAGCATTGCATCATATATAAAATTTATTTACCTCTATCCCTCTTCCGCTAAAGGTGATAACGCCAGATCGAGTCTTGTATCTTTAATTTCCGGTAAAGTCAATAAGAAGATCAAGCAAAAGCGAGATCAATTAACCAGGATTGCCGCGCTCCCGTTGCAGGAAAAATCATATCAGGCAAAATACTTTGATTATATTCAGGTGTTATACAACCTTGAACTTTCTAAATTGGACTTATGGACACTGAATGAAGTAAGATATTTTAACAGTATTTTACCGCATGACGAAAGACAAGCTCAAGTTGCCCTCTGGGCGGCAAATCTTCATGTCCGATTAAATAACAAAAAAGAATCTGCCACTATGGCTTTAAAAGTAGCCATTAGCTATCCTAACAGTCCATTAGTCCCTGACGCGCTTTATCTTCAAGCTACTATTCAGACCGAGAAGCTTGGAAAACATCATAAAGCGGTAACAAATTTTCTAGCTGTGGTGGACAAATATCCGACCCATTCTATAGCCCCGATGTCTCTTTTTAGCGCAGCGAAAACACAATCAGAAAAAAACAAAAGGCATTCGGAATCTGTTAGGACAATCCAACGTTTTATTGATGAATATCCGGATGATGAAAATGTAGTTGAAGTTATCTTTTATGCCGCTAAAATATTAAGAGATAAAATTAAGGATCCGAGTAAAGCCCGAACCTATTACCACCTTGTAGTCAATAAGTATCCCACTAATCCAAGAGGCGCCGAAGCATTGGAAGCGGCCGGAAATGTAGCGGAAAAAAAGTTGAAAGACATAAGTTCGGCTATAAGAGATTATTTGGCTGTAAGTGAGAAATACCCTCGCGATGACAGAGCAATTAAATTATTATTAAAAGCCGCTGAATTGCAGCAGAAAAAACAGAAGAATCTTTCAGCAGCGGTTATTACGCTTCAGAAGATAGTTAAGAATTATCCTTCCTACAAAGACGTTAAAAAGGTTAATAAAAAGATATCGAAACTCAAAGAAAAAATTAGCAAGGGTTGATCATATGTTAGTAAGAACAGATTATTTGAACTTCGAGGCCGACTGAGCAGTGTCAGCCAGATAGAAAATTGAGCTGGTTTAACCCGGTTTTTGCAACTTTAGATTAAATCGCCCTTCTTGCTTAGCAGATTTCCGCAACTGCAGCTAATGTAATCATCATTCATCAACCAAGGATAATCATCAGCCTCGGGACTCCAGTAAGTCCCGCAAACGTCGCAGATAAGATACTCTAAGACCTCTGCTTCAGTCTCATGCAGCTGTCTCGCAAGTTCCCAATTCTCATCTCTATGTCTTAGTGCTGTTACCATTTGTATATTCCTTCTACTTTATTTAACGCACTTGAAAAGGAAAAGTTTAATATTTTCTTTCCATTTCCTGCATTAGCGTTATAATGTAAAGAGCAAATTATGTGCCATAAATACCAATGAACCGAAGAATTTGTCTGTATCTGCTGTAATAATAATCTCTTACGCTATTAACACCCAAGCAGTGTCATTTTTTATATTATTATATTATCGGTAGCTTGTTGCCACATTGAGACAACGATTTGTTGATTTTATTTAGAATTCTGAATGCAGGAATATTTAAAACACCCTTTGCACTTGACAAATTATCGGTAAAGGTTTATAATTACACCAATATTTATGCTATTATTACTAATTGTCACAGTTTACGCTTTAAATATCCCTACATATTTTCCTGCGTTTTCTGACTGCATATTAACTATTAATACGGAGAATTGAATGTCCTCACACACTGATTCAAACAGCGTTAAGATTATTCCTTACATTTCAGCAGGTACGAATCTCCCCGAAATAACCGTAAGAGCTGTTATTCTCGGAATTCTTCTTGCTGTAATCTTATCCGGAGCAAATGCTTATCTGGGTTTGTTTGCCGGGCTTACAGTTTCAGCTTCTATACCTGCTGCGGTAATATCAATGGCTGTTCTTCGATTCTTTAAAAATTCAAACATTCTTGAAAACAATATTGTGCAAACTGCCGCTTCGTCAGGCGAATCTGTGGCAGCCGGAGTAATATTTACAATACCGGCTCTGGTAATGCTGAATTATTGGACAGAATTTAATTATTGGCAGACGACTCTGATTGCAGGACTCGGAGGTATGATTGGCGTGCTATTCACTATTCCGCTTCGCCGGGCACTGATAGTAGAAGCTAAATTACTTTACCCTGAAGGTATCGCCACCGCTGAAATATTAAAAACGGGTGATAGAGGCGGTTCCAGAATCAAGTATTTAGTTTGGTCAAGTCTTGCCGGTGCGGCAATAAAATTTTCCGAAACAGGGCTTCACCTTTGGAGCGCTACCTGGGAGTCCGCTCGATATGTTATGGGTACCATAGCTTACTTCGGTGTAAATCTTTCACCGGCATTAATTTCTGTAGGTTACATCATTGGTCTCAACATCGCTACTCTGGTATTTGCCGGGGGTGTTATGTCATGGTTAATCGCTATCCCGATATACGTTTGGGTTAACGGTATTCCGGTTGGCGAGGCTGTTGACGCGGCAGGGACAATATGGAGTACTAAAATTCGTTTTCTCGGAGTCGGCTCAATGGTTGTGGGCGGACTTTGGGCATTGATCAACCTGAGAAAACCATTATCTCAGGGCATTCGCAGTGGAATGCAAGCCTTTCACGGTGACAAAAATGGAACTGATTCTGCTATTTCCCGCCTTGAGAGGGATATACCGATGAAATGGGTTATGATCGCTATTTTGGTTTCCGTAGTACCTCTATTTATACTTTACTTCGTATTGGTAGGAAATCTATTTATATCAGGAATTATGGCTGTACTTATGATAATCGCAGGTTTTCTCTTCTCGGCTGTTGCGGCATATATGGCAGGACTTGTCGGTAGTTCGAATAACCCGATTTCAGGGGTTACCATCGCCACGATTCTAACAAGCGCCGCACTGTTAGCTGTTCTTATGGGTACTGACAGCGCAGTCGGTCCCGCGGCCGCAATCTTAATCGGTTCTGTAGTAGCCTGCGCAGCGGCAATCGGTGGTGATGTGCTTCAGGATTTGAAAGCAGGTCAGCTGTTGGGAGCGACGCCGTGGAAACAGCAGGTGATGGAAGGAGTCGGAGTAATTGCAGCAGCATTTGTTATGGCTCCCGTTCTTAATCTGTTGCTTGATGCGTATGGTATTGGTATTGCCACTGCGGCTCACCCCAACCCTCTTATCGCGCCTCAGTCAACTTTAATGGCGAGCGTGGCAAAAGGTGTATTTCAAGGCGGCTTGCCGATGAATCTTATTTATATCGGCGGAGTAATTGCAGTCGGGATAATTATATTGGATAAATACTTAGAGAAAAAAGGTTCCGAATTCAGAACTCCTGTTCTTGCTGTCGCTGTAGGCATATACCTTCCTCTTGAACTTTCTTCAGCAATTTTCATTGGTGGATTGGTAGCTTATGCCGCGGCAAAGCATCTCAATAAAAAGATTGAAACTGCCCCGGAAAGCGAACGTGAAAAGATCGAAGAGAAGAAAGAAGATAATCTGGGTAACGGCATTCTTTTTGCCTCCGGACTTATAACCGGAGAAGCGCTTGTAGGAATTCTTATGGCAATTCCGATTGTTGTGTATCAAGACGGCGATGTTTTCTCCTTAATTTCTAACCCGATTGCGTTACCGGGTATTGTTGCCGTTGGACTTGTTGTTTACTTTCTGTACAAAGTATCCCGTGGTAAAGATGAATCGTAATAAAATATTAATATAAACCGTAATCATCGCCCGGGCGCTTAAAAATCGCTGTACCGGGCGTTGCTATATGAATTTAGAGGTATAAATGATCGTTGCGTGCGCAACTGAGAGAAAACCGAAATTGGATGCTTTAAACGAGGCAATGAATATCATTGCCGGCGAATTAGGTGTGGATAGCTGGAGTATGGTTGCAAAAAGTATTGAATCAGGAGTGAGCGAAACTCCAATCTCCGAGGAGGAGATTATAAAAGGAGCAATGAATAGAGTCTACACATTGAAAAATGAGATGGATAATTTGGATGAAAAAGCTGATTATTATATTGGTATGGAGGGTGGATTTCATCAAAATATTATTGAGGGAAGAAAAGTCACTTTTATTCAGGGATGGGCAGTAGTATATAACGGAACAGATTTTCACGTTGGCTCCTCACCAAATCTTAGTGTGCCGGAAAGGCTTGCCAGATCTATTTATGAAAACAAGGAAAGCCTTGGAATTGCAATCGACAGATATTCGAACATCTCCGACGTTAGAAGCAATCAGGGTGTGTTCGGAGTTTTAACAAATGATAATATTACGCGGAAGTTAAGTTTCCAATATGCGTTGATTTCAGCTTTTGCGCCATTTTACAATAAGGATTTATATGAATCGTAGTAACCTGAAAATAACAGAAGATGTTTTAAAAGCGCTGCCTAAAACAGATTTACATTGCCACCTTGACGGCTCTCTCAGGGTAGAAACAGTTTTAGAACTTGCACAAGAGCAGGGAGTGAAGCTTCCGGCGGATAACGTAGATGATTTAACTGATATTTTAAAAGCAGGACGAAGGAAAAATAAAAGTCTCGCTGATTATCTAAAAGTATTCGACCTGACTCTGAGTGTGATGCAAACTGCATCCGCTATAGAAAGAGTAGCATTTGAATTGGCTGAAGATCAATGGAACGACGGCGTAAGACTGTTGGAGGTCCGGTTTTCACCTGTATTGAATATTGAACAGGGACTTACGCTGATAGAAACAATCGAAGCCACCAAAACGGGATTACGTAGAGCAGAATTAAAATATGGAATTATTACAGGTATTATTGTATGTGGTATCAGAAGTATTGGCGGAGACACTTCTCTCATCCTTGCTGAGCTTGCCGTAGCATTTAAAAATAGAGGTGTTGTCGGATTTGATCTCGCCGGACAAGAAGAAAATTATCCTGCAAAAGACCATATGGCTGCATTCTATCTTACTTTGAACAATAACCTGAATCTGACTATTCATGCCGGAGAGGCATACGGCCCTGAGAGTATTCATCAGGCGATTCATTACTGCGGAGCTCACAGAATTGGACATGGAACTCGAACGCGTGAGGATGGAGATCTATTGAACTACATAAACGATCACAGAATTCCTCTTGAAATGTGTATCAGTTCTAATGTCCAGACAGGGAGCGTTTCCAGTTTCGAATCGCATCCTATCAAAACGTATTACGAACTCGGATTGAGAGTCACCATAAACACAGACAATCTCCTGGTTTCAGACACTACTGTATCAAAAGAATTTATGATTGCAAATAAGTACTACGGATTTGATATGGATGATTTTAAAGAGATAATAATTTACGGATTTAAAAGCGCTTTTATTCCCTATAATGAAAAGAAAAAACTTGTTAGAGAAGTTGTTGACGAACTGGCTAAGTTTTAGTTTTTAACGCCTCACAACGGCTATCTTAGCTGTCGCTTTTAATTCTGTATTAGTGAATACAAACGCTAAATATATCCCACTTGCTACTAATCTATTTTCATCATCTCTGCCGTCCCAGAATCCTTGACGTCCCTTTATTTCTCCGGTGCCGGCTGTCAACTCTCTGACTAAATCACCATTAATATCGAGAATTTTTATGCTTGCTCCATCGGCGAGATTATCAATGACCATCTCGTTCGTGGCGGGAATTATAAATGGGCTTGGATAAGTTCTTACATTTGATAGACTTTCTAAGGGATCCGCAAATTGTGTTCTCAATATCGAAATTCCTTTAAGCGTTGCAATAAACACATCGCCATTCGAAGGATCGAATTCAATAGACGTAATATTATCGGAAAGTAAAGGACTGTTATTAGTGGTAAAACCCTCATTTCCGTTCAGCCACGTGTTGTCAGTGAGCAATACTTTCACACCACCTGTCTCGGTGGCGAACCATTTATTATTGCGGCTGTCCACTTCGATTCTTTGAACATTATGGTCAGATACGATAGGGATTATGCCTGAAAGACTCGCTCTCAAGTTTGCTTTCGATAATTCAAAAGGAATGACAAGTCTATGTACACCTCCCACAACGGCTATCCAAACTACATCGTCATTATCAACTGCAATATCGTTTACAACATTGCTCTCAAGACCATCTGATTTAGTAATATTCAGCCAGATGTCATCAGAACGGTCCGCAAGCGTACCTGCATAGTCAAGCACCTGTAATCCTCCTTGAGGTAAAAAGGTCTCCGGATCTGCTTGAAAACCCAGCCAGATAAGTCCTCTGCTGTCAATTGAAATTGCTCGAAGAACACCGTTTAATAATCCTTCATCAGTGCTAAAATAGTGAAGGTTCCTTTCTGGGTCAAAAGCAATTAGATGTCTGTCTGTTTCCGCGAATGCGTTTGCCAACCAGAGATTACCGCCTGCATCTTCAGCGATATCACCCAACACCACAAATCTTGAATCTCCTCCATGACCTTCAGAACCCGCCAATATTCCGTCCGTCGAATCAAAAACAATAAAATCTTCGGGTGACTTCGGATCAAATTCCAGCATTCCTGAACCGCCATATCCTAAATAAACTAATCCATTGCTTGCCGCAAAGGCTATCTCGACAGTAGAAAGAGGGATCAATAATGTATCCGCCAGATATAACTGTCGGTCAACATCACTATAAAAATTCAGATGCGTATTGCCATCACGAGAAGATAAGAAACTTTTCCATCCCCTATCGGAAAGGGAATTGAATCCCTTGTTACTCCCTGTCCAAAGAACTGAATCAATTCCCATGGACATCGATGTTATTGTGTTATTAAATGGTGAGTTTAACGCCTCAGATACGAATCGAGATAAAGTATTATCAAATCTTGCCACTCCTTCATTCAAAAACCCAACCCATAATGTGCCATCAGAACTCTTTGTTAATGCTTTTGTATGTCTTGATTCGTTTGTGAGTCGTCGCCACCCAATGCCGTCTTTCCTTTCAAAAATACCTCGGTTTGAAGCCAGAAAAAATCCGGCAGGAGATTCAAAAAAGGAATTAACAAGTAGTGTATTAGTGGTCAATGAATCTTCTAATACCCAATTATTCCCTTCACGACGATAAACTCCTCTATCAGGCGCGACAGTCAGCACTCCGGCAACCAAACTGACTGCTCGAATGTTTTCTACACTTCCCGTATTAAGCTTCAGCCGTATCCAACTTGCCGGATCCTTCAGGTTGTCACCGCGAAGTGATGCCGAAACTAATCCTCCGTCTGTTCCGACGTAAATCGAATCGTTTATAATTGAGATTGCGGTTATCGCAGAGAAAGATAATCCTGCGGGAAAGTTCTTAAACGAATCCTTAAAGTTATATCTTCCTGATGCATTATCATAGGTCAAGAGCAACATACCGATTTGATCAGCCGCAAAAAATCCTGCGAAAATCGAATCTCCTGATACCGCTAACGAAGTTATCCCGCTTAGATTTTCATTAATTGTATAAGTAAAACCGTCTTCGGGAGAATAAAAATCAAGATTACCAATGGGAGAGTTCATCCCGAGTATAATGGTTCCTCTGCTGTCAACAACCATACTGTTGATATCAAGCGAAGAAAGCCCGTCTAAGATAGTTATTGTCTCAGTTTTCTCCGGCGCATAAATTATAAGCCCGCCGGTGGTTGCCGCATAAACTTTATCACCAAAAGACGCCATATCCTGTACAAGTAATTTACTTGATTCGACACGCCACTCGCCAATTCTAATATTACTTTGAGCTTGAGCTAGATTAATTGTTAAGAAGAATGTGAGGAATAGAATTAGAATATTTTTAGTCAAAGAAGATGTATCAGTTTATCTTTTTGAATAGATTTCGCATCTCTATTGCTGCTAACGCTGCGTCCCAACCTTTGTTCCCCATTTTCGTTCCTGCTCTTTCAAGGGCTTGCTCGACATTATCCGTTGTCAGAACGCCGAAAATTACAGGAATATTTGAATTGTACGCGAGTTCTGATACTCCCCGTGAGACTTCCTGAGCGACATAATCAAAATGAGATGTAGCACCCCTGATAACCGCCCCAAGACATATAATTCCGTCATATGTTCCCTTATCAACTAATTTCTTCGCAACTGCCGGAATTTCACGGCTGCCCGGAACCCAATATACATCCGCTGAATTATCAGCCGCTCCATGCCGATTAAGGCAATCTATAGCGCCTTCGAGAAGCTGTTTGGAAATCATAGAATTGAACCTGCTGACCAATATGGCAAACTTCATTCCCCTCGCTGAAAGGTCTCCTTCAATCAGGTTATACATTTATTTAATCTCCTGTCCTTTTTAATATCAGATGCCCAAGCTTATCTCTTTTCGTCTCAAGATATTTTTTATTATCAGCATGAGGTTCAATTTCGATTGGTACGCGTTCACTGATTTCCAGTCCGTAAGCATCTAAACCCACTACCTTTTTAGGATTATTGGTCATCAGTTTCATTTTTCGTACCCCTAAATCAACAAGAATTTGCGCTCCGATGCCGTAATTTCTAAGGTCCGGCTTTAATCCAAGAACCTCATTTGCTTCAACGGTATCTAAACCGAGATCTTGCTGCTGATAGGCGAGGATTTTATTTTTAAGTCCGATTCCTCTCCCTTCCTGCCGCATATACAGTAAAATTCCCTTACCTTCATCTTCGATCATTTTCATTGCAGCGCTAAGCTGGTCACCGCAGTCGCATCGAAGCGAGCCGAGCGCGTCTCCGGTGAGACATTCCGAATGCACTCTTACAAGCACCGGTTCTTTATCTGAAATTTCACCTTTAACAAGCGCAACGTGAGTTTCCTTGCTTAGGATATTTTCATAGAGGTATAGGATAAAACTTCCGTTTCCCGTAGGCATATTAACTTTCTCAACTAATTCAACGAGTTTTTCGTTTTTCCTCCGATATTCTATAATATCGCGAACAGTGATTAATTTTAAGTTATATCGTTTAGATAATTCAACAAGTCTGGGAAGCTTGGCCATTGTCCCGTCGTCATCCATTATTTCGCATAAAACCCCTGCATGGGATAATCCGGCAAGTTTTGCCATATCTATCGAAGCCTCTGTATGACCGGCTCTTCTTAGTACGCCGCCTTCGGCTCCTAAAATGGGAAATATATGTCCGGGACGCGCCAATTCGTCAGGAGAAGTATCTTTATTTATCAAAGCTTTTATCGTGAGCGCTCTGTCGTGAGTAGATATTCCGGTAGTGGTTCCGGTTATTGCATCTACAGATACCGTAAACCTCGTTTCGTGCAACGCAGTGTTATCCCGTACCATTAAATTTATATTAAGTTTATCTGCTCGTTCTTCAGTCAATGCAACGCATATCAACCCACGGGCCTCTTTAGACATAAAATTTACATCCTCAGAACTGACCTTTTCTGCGGCCATGATAAGATCCCCCTCGTTCTCCCTGTCTTCATCATCCACAACGATTATCATCTCACCGTTTTTATACGCGTCAATGGCCTCACTGATATCATTAAATGTTTCCAACATACTCCCCTATTATTTCCGCAGGATTAATAGCCCCAATCTTTCAGTCCGTCAAAAGTCAGAATGTTATCTTCCGAAGAACTGCTCAACATATTTTTTACATATTTTCCAAGAATATCCACTTCAACATTAAGGACATCTCCTTTTTCTCTATTACCGAGCGTAGTGGTTTCAAGGGTAAGCGGTATAAGAGCAACACTCAGCTGTTCCTTCCGGAGTTCAGCAACGGTTAAACTAATTCCGTCCAATGTTATTGAGCCTTTTTCCACTACAAACTCTCTCAGGTTTTCCGCCAATTCAATTGTGAGAGTTGAACCGTTGGCTCCTTTGATATGCGATCTGATTCGAGCCGTACCGTCAATATGCCCCTGAACAATATGGCCGCCAAGCCGGTCAGTGAGCAATAACGAACGTTCAAGATTTACTTTATCTCCTACCTTTATATCTCCTATGTTTGAACGCTTTAAAGTCTCACTAACTACGTCAACATCAAAATATATATCAGACTTATCTACTACGGTAAGACAAACTCCATTCACAGAAATACTTTCTTTAACGTTAAGGTCATCAAGTACTTTTTCGCAGCTGATTCGAATACGTTTTCCGTCACCCGCATCTTTATTCTCGGTAATAATTCCCATCTCTTCTACCAATCCGGTAAACATAATTACTCCATCACCCGGGGAATTCCCTGTAACATAATATCCTCTCCTAATACCTCAACAGACAGATCTGATAATTTTAATCTTTCTTCAATCGGAAAACCTTCGCTTTGGAATGTCTCAATGCCGCTTCCCATAAAACTCGAATTGATAAATATTATGTATCTGTCAACTTTACCTGAATTTAAAAAGGAAGAGAATATTTTTGATCCTCCCTCAACCAGCAGGGATGATATTCCTTTGGCGCCTAACTCTGACAACAACCATTCAATGTCCAGACCTGCTGATTTATCAAACGTAATAATTTCAATTCCTTTACCGGCGAAGACAGCTGCTTTATCATTATTCTTATCCACGGCGGTGAAAATAATAGTTTTGCCATCTTTATCGTTGTACACATTTGAATCTACATCGCTATCAAGATTTTCATCGATAATGACTTTAACAGGCTGTTTTCCGTTTACATACCTTACGTCCAATCTTGGATTATCTTTAACGATTGTTCCGGCTCCAACCAATACGGCATCGTGACTTGCCCGCAGCCTGTGAACCTCTTTACGAGACGCTTCCGAAGTTATCCACTTAGAGTTACCATTTATGTCTGCGATCCTACCATCTAATGTTTGTGCGGCTTTCAGAGTAACCCACGGTACTCCCTCGGTGATATATTTTATATATCTTTCATTTAACTTCTTCGCCTTACCCTCCATCAATCCAACTCTGATGTCTATCCCCGCCTTGCTTAATATATCAATGCCTGACCCGCTAACTTTAGGATTAGGGTCTTCCATTGCGGCATAGATTTTTTTTATTCCTTTTTCTAAGATTGCTTCGGTACAGGGAGGCGTTTTCCCTTGAATTGAACACGGTTCTAAGGTTACATACATCGCCGCATCTTCCGGCAATTTATCCAGATTTTTAAACGCATTGATTTCAGCGTGAGCTTCCCCATACTTTTCATGGTAGCCTTCAGATATTATTTTACCGTTTGCGACGATTATCGCACCCACCATAGGATTTGGCGAAGTCCATAACAACCCTTTCTCAGCTACTGAAAGAGCATAACTCATCATTTTTTTATCATCATCCAATAAAAAACCTCGATAAAGCTTACCGAGGCGTTCCGAATCGTAACTATTCGGATAATTCGCTTCCTACCATCCGGACTCTGACCGTCGGCTCAAGATTTTCACTTGCTCAGTCCTTCAGACTAATTCCAAAGGAGTCGCGGGCTTTCCTTTTCAGGAATCACCGCCGGTGAGGAATTCCACCTCGCCCCGGAAGCATATCAAAAATAGTCTGAAAACCCAATATTGTCAACCTATAATAGGTTTATTATCGAATATTCAGGAGAAATAAAAATATTAGTATAACAGTTATATCAGGAGAATGGCACAGGAGTAAATGTCAGAATAAATATTCCTAAAGATATATAACCTAATTTTCTATGAAACGGCTTCAATGGAGCAACCTCGTCCACAACAGGCGGATGTTTGAGCTTTATGAAGAAAAATATAAGAGCTGCCCATAAAATCCAATTATACGAATAATATCCAAGTGGTATCAGCGGCACAAACGCCCATTTGGATATTATTTCGGATTTTTTCCCAAAGAGTGAGTATGTAATATGTCCGCCGTCCAATTGACCAATCGGCATTAAGTTTAATGCTGTTACAAATAATCCAATCCATCCCGCAAAGGCAACTGAATTCAGGTATATATCATAACCTTCAGGCACCGCGGGGTGAATTAAGTTGGTCAAGAACATCATAAGCAACGAATCGCCCAAATGAATACCGGTACCCGGAACGGATTCAAGCACCTGGCTTGTCGTTAGTCCGTATATAAGAGCTGGAACTGCAACAATAAAACCCGCTATCGGCCCGGAAGCTCCAATTTCCATCAGACTTTTCTTGTTGACGATGGGCGATTTCATTTTAATGAACGCGCCGAATGTTCCTATTATAAATAGAGGAGGCGCCGGTATGAAATACGGCAGCGTAGCTTTAACGTTGTTTCTTTTTGAAGCAAAGTAATGTCCGAATTCATGAAAAAGCAGGATGGAAAGAAGCGTTGCTGAAAAAGGTACGCCCCTTATAATCTCGTTCAGCGAAGACGGAAACTCTCCACTTTCCATAATAGCGCCCGCCAAAGTAGTTGTTATAACTGTAGCGATAAATAAGAATAAATTTATCAGTGGAATTCCTGCAAACTCAACGCTATGAACTTTTACGCGTATTTCAACATCGTTTCCTCTCGTCGTAATCGATCCTTTTACTCCATGACTTGTCAGCGCTCTCGCCATATCTTCAAGGGTTGTATATTCAAACATGACTCCTTTAATGACGATAGTGTTTGAAGAAGTATCAATATCGTTGATAAGCAGATGCTCTGTAAGCAAATCAGCTATCTGACGACCGTATTCGTTTTTCTCGTTGTCGTTCAATTTAATTCGCTCTTATAAATTCAATGCCTGACTATTCGTTGGAGAGATCAACAGGGTTTTCTAAAACTCCACTTTAGGCACAACTTCCGCTCCTTCAGTGGCCTCAAACGGCGTTGCTGTTTCAAAGCCGAACAGAGACGCGTAAATTCTGTTTGGGAAAGACCTCACCATTGTATTGTAGCTGAAAACAGAGTTGTTATATCTTCTCCGCTCAACCGCTATTCTGTTTTCTGTTCCCGCAAGTTCATCTTGAAGACGTATGAAGCCCTGATCCGCCTTTAAGTTAGGATAATTTTCCACTACCAATAACAGTCGTGAGAGAGCGCCTGATAATCCGTTATTTGATTCGATTAATTCAGATGGAGATCGGGCTCCGCCAACCCTTGCCCTTGCTTCTGTGACAGCAGTTAAGACCTCCTCTTCATGAGCGGCATAGCCCTTAACGGTTGCGATTAAATTCGGTATGAGATCGAATCTTCTTTGAAGAACATTTTCAACCTGCGCCCATGAGTTCGTTATCAGCTCTTCTCCAGCTACTAAGCTGTTAAATGTTCCTTTTATTGACGAATACGTCATTAGTAATACTATTACTACCACCCCAATAATTATCCATTTTTTCATATCTCTCTCCACATAATATAAGTTAATCTATAGTTCATCTACTCTCTTAAAAATAGTCCTGACGGCTTCCATATATTCTTCAGTTAACGAAATCAACTCTGCGGTATTCATTTTACTCACTTCCATTTTAACATCATACAGATCTTTGAATACTCCCTTGCGCAATTTAAAGGTATCTTCAATGAGCTTAAAAACTTTTAGTGAGTCACCCTTATCGGTATCAACATTTTTGATATAAAGCGTACCCCTGAAAATTGCGGTGAACGCCGTCAGAGAGATTGAGATAAGATTTTCTAATCCGTCTCTACTCCCCAAAGTTTCCATATATCCCTGCCTTAAACTCAGCAGTTTCGATTTTAATTCTCGTTCAATCTGTAAACGAAGATGGTCATTATTTATCTCCAATTCCTCGAGAACAGCTTCCCCGTAAATAAGAGAATTCGCTTCCATCATATTTAAGAATTCAAGAGGAAAAGTGTCCAGAGAAGAATCCACGTATGAACGTGTCAAAACCAATGGAGTGGCTATTCCGAGTTTCCGTAATCGTGGCAAATATTCCCAAACTTCCGATAAATTCGTTAAGCCGTCCGATTGGATAATAACCAGAAAGTTTATGTCTGATTTACCTTGAATATATTCATCTCTCGCAGCGCTGCCGTATAGATAAATTGATAAGAGTTCTGCGCCGAAAATAGATTTTATTTGATTTTTAAAATCCTCAAACAGACCCTCAACATTAGAGGTTTTGTTTACCATTTTTTAATACTCCATTAATTTAATAACTGCCGCCTGCTCCACCACCGCCACCCATACCTCCTCCAAATCCTCCGAAACCGCCTCCTCCAAATCCTCCGAAACCGCCGGAACTATATCCCCTGCCACCGCCAAGCATACTTAAAAGAAACAGGGAACCGAGAAGACCGCCTCTCCCGCCTCCTCTTCCACCTTTTCTTCGTTTTCCGAACAAACTGGATAATACAAAAAAGATAATCATAAGTTGAAATATATTTATACCACCGCGTCCACGGTTTTGAGAACGACCTCTCGCTGGACGTGCAGCAATTCCACCGGATAGTTTTACACCCGCATCTTGAGCAATAATAGAAGCCACAGCTGCCAATCCGTTTGCCAATCCTGTATCAAAATCATTCTTGCGAAGATGGGGTATCAAATATCGGTCTCTTATTTCGCCTGCTAATCCATCAGGAATTATCCCTTCAAGTCCATATCCTACTTCAATTCTTATTTTTCTTTCGGTCACGGCATTAAATATCAGTACGCCGTTGTCTTTGCCTTTTTCGCCAATCCCCCACTTTTCGAAAAGCCGCACGGCATAATCCGTATATTCCATATCACCAATGGATTTGATAGTTACAACGACTACCTCGCTCCCGGTCTTTTGTTTTAATTCCTGCGCGAGACTTTCCATAGCTCTTTCGGTTCGGGGAGAAATAACACCGGCAAAATCGTTGATAAAACCCACAGGGTCAGGAAAATTTTGTGGGTATACTAATTCTGTTGTATTAAACAGTGAAAGAAGTAACACCAATATACCATATCTAAATCTTATCATCGTTTTCCTGTAATATCTATTATTACTTTACTAAAATCTTTGTATCGGTCTGTTCAGTCAATATGCCTATGACCGCTGCTTCAGGAGAATCGTCTGATTTAATTTCGTTCAGTAACGCTTCCGCCTTTTCTTCCTCAATAAAAATCATCAATCCGCCAGAAGTTTGAGGATCTACCAGCAACCATTTATCCGCTTCCGATACCGCTGAATCAAATTTCACAGTGGACCTCAGTGAGTGCATATTAGAGTTTGACATTCCCGGTCTAAAGCCTTTTTCCGCAGCTTCGAAAGCCTTTTCAAAATACGGAATACCGGATGAAGTTATTTCGGCGGTCAATTCCAATTTAGACAACATTTCATATAGATGTCCTAAAAGTCCAAAACCAGTGACGTCGGTGCATGCGTTTGCACCGTGTTTAATCATTGCTTCGGAAGCATTTTTGTTTAATACGGAGTTTCTCCTTATTGCAGCATCAAGCCACTGAGAATCAATTGCCTCGTTTTTAACCGCATTAAATAGAGCTCCTGTTCCAATGGGTTTAGTCAGAATAAGCAGATCGCCGATTTTTCCGCCCGAGTTCAGCACGATTTTATCCGGATGAATGGTTCCCGAAACTGACAATCCATATTTCAACTCATTATCTTTGATGGAGTGTCCGCCTGCAATCACCGCGCCTGCTTCTAAAACCTTTTGAGCGCCTCCTTCAAGTATCTCTTTGAATATAGAATTTGGAATACCTTTGTCCGGGAAATTACAAAGATTGAGAGCTGTAATGGGTTTTGCTCCCATTGCATAGATATCGCTCAAAGCATTCGCCGCAGCTAGCTGCCCGAACAGATGTGGATCGTCTGTCATCGGAGTTATATAATCTGCCGTCTGAACCAATGCAATCTCATCTGAAAGACGATATACAGCCGCATCCTCATAGCTCTTAAAACCCACCATAAGATTTTCGTTTGATCCTGTCGGCAGATCAAAAACCAATTCTCGTAAGTCCTCCGGACTTAGCTTACAAGCTCAGCCGCCTGAAGTCGAAAACTTAGTTATCTTTACTCTTTCAACGATTTTTTAGCTCCTAATAAAATAATTTCCAAAATCAATTTAGCTACATTCACTTGAGATGTCAAGATGAAAGGGAATCATAATTGATGACCTTCAAGGTCATCTGATTATCGGTACGAAATGTGATATTTAAAATTTTGTGATGAGCTAATTTGTGAAAATATTATCGATGGTTTTAATTACTTGAGTAATATCGAAAGGCTTGGCGAGAAATCCAGCCGATTTATTAATTACAGCTTCATCAATCTCATCAATAGCATATCCCGACATAAATATAAAAGCAATGCTTTCATGATTTTTTGAAACTGCTTGAAATAAATCTACTCCGCTTATTCCGGGTAATGATATATCGCTTATAACTAATCCGTATCTGTTTTTATTGACCAATTTTAGAGCTTCTTCCCCTGTTAAGGCGCAATCTACCGTATGCCCTGACCGTTCAATAATTTTTGACATAAGTTGTAAAATCGATTCTTCGTCATCTACTATGAGCACTTTATTATCAGCTGTCTTTCTATTCATACCTGATATGTCCAAATCAATAATTTCTCTGCCGGCAGCATAAGCTTTTGTTTCTACAGCTGTGATATTTAATAATTTATTTACCAATGAAGATATTTTAGATACTTCCTCGGGAATGCGACCGCTGTAGCTCTTTGCCGATACTTCTCCTTCTGAAGCTAATGCTGATATAAGTTGAAGTGATTGCAACGGCTGATTAAATTCATGCGCCACTGCCGCTGCAAGCTTTTGAACTGCTTCCAGCTTTTCTTTCTTTAAAAGGTCCTCTCTAAGTTCATTCCGCTCCACAACTAATCCAATCCGATGAGTTATATTGTGACACATCTCCATCTCTTCGTCAAGTATTTTGGTAGAATCAAAATATCCCACTTGCAGAACTCCCCTAATAACTCCGGAGACGATAATATCGCTGCCTGTCACAGATTCTTCGTTTACATTAGACGCGTTAGAAACGTATTCATCTTTATCAAACAGTAATTTCACCCAAGCTTTTTTGGGAAATCGCATTCCGGAGGGAACGATTTTCGATACCTTGCTTAATAACCTACTAAGTGAAGTTTCATTCTCTATTATTTCTCCAACCGCCTGCAAACAAGAAAGTTCTTTTACCCTATAACCGAGATTTCGTGATAGCCGTTCTTTTTCCTT